>CAUZCF010000031.1:0-9302 GCA_963578425.1 Gammaproteobacteria bacterium
TGATTCTCCTCGGTGAGTTTCTGAGGATTGATGGATTTAATTTTTTCTAGGACTTCTCGAGTCTTTTTCTGTCTTTCTCTTACCGCTTGATCAGAAATATCAGACCAATCTTGATTGGCTGATTTATCTCCCATATAAGAGGCGAAGACTGGATTTTCTTCCATGCCCCGGCTCCACTCATCGTCTAGGATTTGGTTAAAATATGCATCTTCACTGCCTGTTCCACAAGCACTGATTATTAGCAGAAGAATTATTGCTAAGAAAGATTTAGATCTCACAAATAATCACCTTTTGAAATTATTGGCCATGCTCTAATTAAGTAAACTAACATGGTCCAAAGTGTTAGAACAGCAGAGCCTAAAAGACAAACACTTCCAATTAAGTATATATCAATATCAAAAATAGGTTTACTAAACAACATACAAGAGAGTCCGACCATCTGTAAAATAGTTTTAAGTTTCGCATAACCAATCACAGAAACCTTATGCCTTTCTCCAAGCTCAGACATCCACTCTCGAAGTGCAGAAATTGTGAGTTCACGACCAATAATAATTGATGCAATAATCGCGTTTAGAAGACTGGGGTCACTTTGGACGATTAAAATTAAAGCAATTGAAACAATGAGCTTATCTGCCACAGGGTCTAAGAATGCTCCAAATCTTGAGGATAAATTGTATTCTCTAGCAACCCAACCATCCAACCAATCAGTTAATGCAGCTAAAATAAAAACCATAGCAGCTAGTGGTCTAGCATTGTCAATTGAAGAAAAAAATAAAGCAGCAATCAAAGGAATGCTGGCAATCCTGAAAAGCGTTAATGCATTTGCAAAATTAAATGTAGTTCTCATGTAATGATTATAATATTTATTTGGAAAAAAGATTAATTAGCATTGAAATGATTATAAATTTTATTAGCTAAATTGTTATTAATGCCTCTAACGGTCATTAAATCCTCTACCGAAGCTCGTTTAATTTCCTGGATACCTCCGAATTGTTTTAGTAAATCCTTTTTCTTGTTTGGGCCAATACCTTCAATTGATTGGATGTCAGAAGTTAATAGCTTTTTTCTTTTTTTATTTCGGTGCCCAGTGATTGCGAATCGATGAGCCTCATCACGAATTGATTGTATTAAAAATTTAGCTGGTGAATTATTCGCTATTGAAAGAGGAATTTTATTTTTATTAATGAAAATTCGATCTTCTTTCAGTTGGCGGTTTGGGCCTTTAGCAATACCTAACATAGGTATTCCGATTATTCCCAGATCTTTAAACACACTAATGGCAATATTAATCTGGCCCTTACCTCCATCGACAAGAATGATGTCGGGTAATAATCTAGATTCTTTTAAACTTCTTGAATAGTGGCGAGAAAGAGCTTGTGACATAGCAGCGTAATCATCACCTTTTTTTATTCCACTAATATTAAAACGCCGGTAACCCTGTTTATTAAATCCTTCTCGATTAAATGCAACACATGAAGCAACACATTTATCACCCATGAAGTGACTAACATCAAAACATTCGATATTCTGAACCAGCTTATCATTGCTTATAATCTCAGTCAGTTCATGCAACTGAGCTGCTATTGAAGCTTTTGAGGCTAACTTAGATTTTAATGATTCAGTAGCATTTGATGCAGAGATTTCAATCCATTTTTTCCTATAAGACCTTACACTGTGTTTTATGATTACTTTAGATTTTGATTCATCAGAAAGGGCTTCCTGAAGCAGTCTAAGATTGTCAAGTTTGATATTAAGCAATATCTCTTTAGGTGGCTGATACACAGTATAGTACTGCATTAAAAAAGACTCTATCACCTCTTGAGCATCAGCCATATTTGTCTTTTGTGGATAAAATGAACGACTACCTAAAATTTGTCCTTTTCGTAAAAATAAAACAGCAATACAAAACATGCCTGATGACTCGGTAAGTGCTATGGCATCGGCATCAATTCGATTTGCTCCATCAACAAATTGGTGTGATTGTATAACTTTTAATGAACTAATTTGATCTCTATAAAAACCAGCTTTTTCATAATCTTGTTGAGCTGAAGCTTGATCCATTTTTCCAATAAACTTTTTAATAATAGACTGATCATTGCCTTTTAAATAATCGAGAGCTTGATCGACATTAAATTGATATTCCTCTTTTGAGACCAAGCCTACACAAGGGCCTGAACATCTCTTTATTTGAAATTGTAAACAAGGTCTTGATCGGTTATTAAAAAAGGATTCATCACAATTCCTCAATAAAAAAACTTTTTGTAACTGGCTCAAAGTATTTCTTACAGCACTGACGTTAGGATAAGGACCATAATATTCTGCTTTTTTTAAATTTTTTTTCCCTCTATGAAAAGAAAATCGTGGGAATTGATGGGTATTATTTACTTCTATATATGGGTAACTCTTACTGTCTTTGAGTAAAACATTGAACTTAGGTCTATATTTTTTTATTAGAGTATTTTCTAGAATTAAAGCCTCTCGTTCGGTTCGAGTAATAGTGATTGAAATTGAATGAGTCTCTTTTAAGATCGCTTGTTTTTTACCCCCTGGATTAACTGAAGTAAAGTAGCTACTGACTCTTTTTTTTAAATTTTTTGCTTTACCAACATAAATCACATCCTCTTTTCTATTTATCATGCAATAAACACCAGGTTTACTAGTCAGCCGTCTTGCATAATTCTTAAGCGTATTAAATTTATCATTCATCCAACTATTCTTTTTCTTTTACGTTTTCCCATAATTTATCAAGTTCTCTTTCAGTCATATGAGAGAACTCCTTATTAGATTCTTTTAAAGCGCTTTCCATAGATCTGAAACGTTGATCAAATTTTTTATTGGCTTTCCTTAATGCTGATTCAGGGTCTATTGAGGTGTGTCTCGAGAGACTAACGATGCTAAATAATAAATCCCCAGCCTCTTCTTCAATATTGCTTTGATTACCAGAATTTATAGCCACTTTAAGCTCTTCGATTTCTTCTTCAATTTTATCAATAACCCCACCTACATTACTCCAATCAAATCCAACTGATCGTGCCCTTTTTCCTATCTTATAGGCTACGTTCAACGCTGGCTGATTTGTGCCAATATCATCGAGTATACTGTTGATGCCATGTTTCTGTTTTCTCTCTTCAATTTTAATTTTCTCCCAATGATCTGCTTGTGCTTTAGAATCTTCTATTGATAAATCTGAAAATACATGAGGGTGTCTATTAATCAATTTAGTAGTGATTGAATCAACCACATCATCAAAAGTGAATAAGTTCATTTCCTCGGCAATGTTTGAATGAAACGCTACTTGGAATAAGAGATCCCCTAATTCATTTTTGAAAGCTTCATAATCCTTATTTTCAATGGCCTCAACAACCTCATAAGCTTCTTCTATCGCACAGTGAGCAATTGACTCAAACGTTTGTTCCTTGTCCCAAGGGCATCCTTTTTCAGGATCCCTAAGTTGTGATGTAATGTGATGTAATTTTTCCAAAATACTCTCCTATTTTTAAATTAGGTTGCAAAATTTTCTAATGATTTGTGCTGTTAGACCCCAGATATAATATTGCTCATAACTGTAGCTATAGACAGACCATTTTATCTGATCAAAAATCCGATGTTCATGCTGAAGATTCTCCTCATTCATAAAAAATTCTAAAGGCACCTTAAAAACCTCTTCAACTTCATCCTCATTTGGAACAGGTAAAAAATCGGCTGCAACTGATGCAACCACAGGAGTAACAATAAATCCCGTTCCCAAGCTAATTTGTGGTGGCACAAAACCTATAATCTCGGAGGAAGTCTGAACTAAACCGATCTCTTCATTTGCTTCTCTTAGGCTAGTTTCAATTATGTCCTTATCTTGTGACTCATCATATGAGCCACCAGGGAAACTAATCTCACCCGCATGATTTTTTAACTTAGTTGTTCTTTTAGTGAATATTACATGTAGCCCGCTCTCAGTTTGCTGTAGGCCTAACAGGACGCCGGCATGCTTTAAATTAATTTTTTGGAGATAGCCATCAACGATATTAGCCGGTAATCTGTTTATTACTTCCAGTACTGGGTCATCAGAGGGTCGAGTACTCTGATAACTCTCTCTTATCTTATTCAACATAAAAAAAGAGGGGGCTTATTGTTTATTTTGAGTTAGTTTTAAAGGATCGAGAATATCTCTTAATGTTTCTTCATCAAGGTCAGTTAATTCCGATGCAACATCAATTATGGTTCGCTTTTCTTGATAAGCTTTTTTTACAATTTTAGCTCCTGTTTCATACCCTATGGTTGAGTTCAGTGCAGTAGCTAGTATTGGGTTATTGCTTAATACAGCATTCACATTATCAAGATTTACCTCAAACCCTTGAATGGCTTTATCGGCTAAAGAAAGACAAGCGTTAGTCAACAAAGTCATGGATTCTATTAAATTGTATGCAATCAGAGGTAACATTACATTTAATTGAAAATTACCAGACTGAGCAGCATGGTTAATCGTAGTATCAAAACCAAACACTTGTGAGGCTGCCATGGACACAGACTCAGGTATTACAGGGTTTACCTTGCCAGGCATGATGCTGCTTCCTGGTTGTAATGCAGGCAAAGTAATCTCACTCAACCCACCTATTGGACCACTATTCATCCATCTCAGATCATTAGAAATTTTTGTTAAAGCCACCGCAAGACTTCTATTGGTGGCCGATACTAATAAAGAGCTATCCTGGGCGCTTATTGCTTGAAAAAAATTATCAGCACTTCTGAAATTAAGACCTGTTTCTCTATTGAGTAAGTCACAAACTTTAACTGACAAGTCAGGATGAGCATTAATACCTGTCCCCACTGCGGTTCCACCAATAGCTAATTGCTGAATTTTCTCTGATGCAAACTGATACTGAGCAATAACATCTTTTATTTGGCTTGACCACGCTCCCATCTCTTGTGCCATTGTTATTGGCATTGCATCCATTAGGTGAGTGCGGCCAGTCTTAACCACAGATCTTAATTCATCAGCTTTAGTGTTTATTGTTTTTTCTAAATGAGTCGCTGCTTTTAGTAGATATTTATCAAGATAGATTGCTGCGGAGATATTTATGGAAGATGGGATAACATCATTACTGCTTTGCCCAAAATTGACATCATCATTAGGATGAACATCAATCTCTGCACTAGAACTAAGGTGGGCAATGACCTCATTCATATTCATATTTGTGCTTGTGCCTGAACCTGTTTGGAAGACATCCACAGGAAATTCATCGGCAAAATCACCGTTAGAGATCTTGAGAGCACTATTTTTTATAGCCTCAGCTTTTTCAGAAGACAATAAACCCAATTCAGAATTAGCAGAGGCTAGCGACCATTTTAAAAGCGCAAGTGATTGGATAAACTCTGCCGGCATTTTATGTCGACTTATTTGAAAGTTCTCAACTGCTCTTTGAGTTTGTGAACCCCATTTCCTTTCAGAAGGAACTTTAAGTTCTCCCATGCTGTCCTTTTCAATTCTAAAGTCTTTGTCGGTCAAAATAATCTCCTCTTGATATATGATAATACACAGAGAATAGCAGTCACAGAAGAAACTTTCGTGTATCATTCAGTTTTGATGATAGAGGTGGTTGAAATGAACGATGATCAGCTACAAGCCATTTCTCCTATTGACGGTAGATATCTGGAGAAAAGCACTCACTTAAGACAATACTTTAGTGAGTCTGCACTCATGCGCTATCGTGTCTTAACAGAAATCAAATGGCTAATATTTTTATCTGAATATAATGATCTAAATCAAATTCCGGTCTTATCTAAAGATATAAAAGGCAGTTTAGAAGACATTATTGGACAATTTTCTATAGATGATGCAAAAGCAATTAAGACTATAGAAAATCAAACAAATCATGACGTCAAATCTATTGAATATTTCTTGCAAGAAAAAATTAAACGTCTACCAGATGGTAATACTCTAATTCCCTTTATTCATTTTGGTTGCACATCAGAGGATATAAATAATATTTCCTATGCACTGATGCTCAAGGATGCAACTGAATTACAGATAAAGGAATTAAATCTCCTTATTGATACTTTAAGAAAGCAGTCGCATCATTGGGCAGACGATACTATGTTATCTAGAACACATGGACAAGCTGCTACACCTACAACTATGGGTAAAGAATTTGCAAATTTTGTGTATCGTCTCAATCAACAAATAAACACTCTGAAAGCAATTGAATATCGAGCAAAAATGAACGGTGCAGTAGGGAATTTTAATGCTCACAAAATTGCTTATCCTGATATTAACTGGGCTGATTTAAGTGCAACATTTATTAAAAGTATAGGCCTAACCAATAACCCCTACACAACTCAAATTGAACCTCATGACTGGATGGCAGAACTGTTTCATTCTCTGATTAGAATCAATAATATTTGTCTAGATCTGAGCAAGGATATTTGGATGTATATTTCTCTGGGTTACTTTAAACAAACTATAAAATCATCAGAAGTAGGGTCTTCGACTATGCCCCATAAAGTGAATCCTATCGATTTTGAAAATGCTGAGGGTAATATCGGTCTGGCAAACTCAATTTTAGACCACCTTGCTTCTAAATTAGTGATATCAAGACTTCAAAGAGATCTTAGCGATTCAACCGCACTAAGAAACATAGGGTCTGCATTTGCTTATATGACCATTGCTAATCAATCACTGATGAAAGGGCTAGGTAAAATTAAGATTAATAAAGATGTAATAAATAATGATTTGGAGTCAAATCAGGAAATTTTAGCTGAAGCTATTCAAACCATACTGAGGCGTGAACAAGTTGAAGATGCCTATGAACATTTAAAAGAACTAACTCGAGGAAGAACTTTAGATAAGGATAAATTAATTTCATTCATTGATTCTCTAAAGATTGATGAATCTGTAAAAAACGAACTGAAAGAACTTTCACCTCAAAACTATAGTGGACTTGCTTCAAAATTAGCCAAAGAAATCTAACCTCTGTCTATTCAGTCTTTTATGAATAAAAAAGAATTAATTATAGTTGGCATGTCAGGTGGTGTTGATTCAGCCGTAACCGCTTCACTACTTTTAGAACAAGGATTTGAAGTTGAGGGTTTACATATGACCAATTGGAATGATGAAGACCCCTATTGCACCGCAGCACAAGATCACCAAGATGCTAGAGAAGCCTGTAATGAACTAGGTATCACTATGCATCACGTGAACTTTTCTAAAGAATATAGAAAAGAAGTTTTTGATAAGGCTTTAGAAGAATTAAATTCTGGGCTTACCCCTAATCCAGATATTTTATGTAATCGTAAGATCAAGTTTGATCGATTTGCCGAGTATGCTTTTCGTTTAGGTGGAAAAAAGATTGCCACTGGACACTATGCTAAAGTGATTAAAACAGAGCATAGCTATGAACTGCATAAAGGAACCGATACAAACAAAGATCAAACTTACTTCTTACATGCTATTAACCCAGATATTCTTTCAAAAATTATCTTTCCCGTGGGTGATATGATCAAATCTGAAGTTAGGGACTATGCCTATAAAAAAGGATTACCAAATCACAATAAAGCCGACAGCACAGGTATTTGTTTTATAGGTGAGAGACCATTTAAAAGCTTTATACAAAATTTTCTACCTCCAAACCCTGGAAAGATTGTTGATGAACAAGGAGAAATCTTAGGTAAACACGATGGCTTAATGTATTTTACGATAGGACAGAGAAAAGACATTGGCATTGGCGGTATAAAAAATAATTCTGGAAAACCTTGGTATGTTGCTGAAAAACACATAAAAACTAATGAATTAATCGTTGTTCAAGGTCATAATCACCCAAGTTTGTGGACTAAAAAACTCTTCGCTATAGCTCTAAACTGGTTAGATCCAAAGGTCCCTACTCTCTTATCAAATGGAGAAGAAATACATTGTGAAGCAAAAAATAGGTACCGCCAAAATGATGCCAAATGCTCTATTCAAACGTTTAGAAATGGTCTAATGATTGAGTTTAAAGATAGACAGTGGGCTGTAACAGAAGGTCAATATGTCGTCCTATACAAAGATAAAAAATGTTTGGGTGGTGGCAAGATTATGGCCATACCTAAAGAAGACAAAAACTGAAGATTCATATACAATCTAGCTCAGATTAAGGATATCTAATGTCAAAACACATTAAATCATTAAAAATAGATTCTAAAGAGTATCAATATTTTGATCTGAATTTATTGGGTGCTTCATCTTTAGACAGTATTCCTTTCTCACATAAAATTCTTTTAGAAAATGCAGTTAGACATAGTCAGGAAGACCCCAGTAGAGAACAAGATATTCAAACAATACTTAATTGGGACGCCAAATCAGGCAATACTACAGAAATATCATTTACCCCCAGTCGAGTCATCTTACAAGACTTTACTGGTGTTCCCGCGGTGGTTGATTTAGCAGCTATGAGAGACGCCGTTGCCAAAATGAAAGGTGACGCTTCTCAAATAAACCCCCTTTCTCCTGCTGAGTTGGTAATCGATCATTCTGTTCAAGTTGATCATTTTGGTTCAGAAGAAGCCTTGATAAAGAATAATACTATTGAATTTGAAAGAAATGAGGAGCGTTACCGATTCCTTCGGTGGGGGCAAGAAGCTTTTTCTAATTTTGAGGTTATACCACCCAATACAGGCATTGTTCATCAGGTTAATCTTGAATATTTAGGTCGTGTGGTCTTTTCAAATGATGGTCCAAACGGATTAATTGCTTACCCTGACACTCTTGTCGGAACAGATTCTCACACAACAATGATTAATGGTATTGGTTGTCTTGGTTGGGGTGTGGGTGGTATTGAAGCAGAGGCTTCGATGCTAGGCCAACCAATTACAATGCTTCTTCCAGATGTTATTGGTGTCCATGTTTCAGGACAACTTAGAGAAGCTGTAACAGCCACTGATCTTGTTCTAACAGTCACTGAAATGATGCGTAATTATGGAGTAGTAGGCAAATTCATTGAATTCTTTGGTGATGGGCTAAGTAATCTATCGGTGTCAGATCGATCCACCTTAAGCAATATGGCACCAGAGTTTGGCAGCACCTGTGCAATATTCCCTATTGATAATGAGACCATCCGTTATCTTAAATTAACTGGTCGAGATGAAGCACAAGTTAATCTTGTTGAACATTATGCAAAGGCACAAGGCCTTTGGCGAGAAGAAGGAAAAGAAGCTGTCTATACAGATGTCATTGAGTTAGATTTAACAAAAGTTGAGCCTTGTTTAGCTGGACCTAAAAGACCTCAAGATCGGGTTGTTTTGAGTCAAATTCCTGAAGTTGTAAGAAATGAAATCAA
>CAUZCF010000032.1:0-9298 GCA_963578425.1 Gammaproteobacteria bacterium
GGTGATGCAGGAAAGCCTTTTAATGCAGCCAAAGTGGCAATGTTCTTCTGGTCAACTTCAGCAGTTGGAGCCATTGAAAGGGCAAAAGGTGATTTTGTTTATAAAACACATGAATTTCCCGGAATGGGAAGACCTCCAATGGGATTACCCGCAGGTGGGAACTCAGTTATGTTGGTTTCCACTGGTAGTAATGCAGAAATTGATGCGGCATGGAAGTTCGTCAAGTTCTGTACATCAGGTGAAGGTGCTGCTGTTGTTGCGAAAACCACCGGCTATATGCCTCCAAATAAAGCTGCCAATGAGATGTTGGGAGACTTTTACAAGGATAATCCCAACAAGCACACTGCTGTACGCCAGGCAGGTCTTCTCCGAGAGTGGATTGCTTATCCTGGGGACAACAGCCTCGCAATCACTCAAGTCCTCTATGATGGTCTAGAGTCGATTGTGACTGGTGATGCAGATGATATGGAATCACTACAACAGGAGTTGTCTGAGGAAGTTGCCTCAATGCTACCAAATTAATATCAAAACCATATTCACTTTGTTATTAATAGATTGATCAGCCAGAGTTTAGTCTCTGGCTGGTCAATTGTAATCAAGATTAATTTTAAGTAAAAAAACTTAAGGTTAATTTCTACAAATGGAAATTCCTGGGCCAAGCCAGTTTTCTACAATCTTATCAATCCTTGGAAAATCACAAATATTAATAAAAATGAGAATAAAAACAACAACCATTGGAGCTTTTCCTAAACCGTCCTGTACTCCTATTGGAGACTGGTTCCCAGATCCTGATGATGAAAACGCAAAGGGAGCAGACCGTGGGCTTTTACAACGTTGGAATATCACGGATTACGAAGAAAAATTAGAGGAAGCTGGAGAAAATGCGGAAACAGAATTCCTAAATGCGATTCATGAGGTCATAGATGATCAAGTCCAAGCAGGAATTGATATTCCCACAGATGGAGAAGTCAGAAGAGAAAATTATATTTACTATCAATGCCGCCGAATTGAAGGAATCGATTTTAAAACAGTGACACACAAGAAAGTGAGATCAGGTGCATTCGAGGCAGATCTACCTACCATTACTGGGCCAGTTTCTCTTCGGTCACCATTATTAGGTCGTGATTATACTACAGCACAGCAGTTTAGCTCCAACCCGGTTAAAATCACTATTCCAGGTCCCATGACCATTACGGATTCGATTGCTGATGATTTTTACAATAATGATAAAAAACTGGGTATGGAACTTGGAAACGCATTGAACGAAGAGATATTGGCATTAGTTGAGTCTGGCTGCAAGCACATTCAGGTTGATGAACCTGTTTTTGCAAGAAAATCTCAGATGGCCCTTGATTACGGTATTGAAAATATTGAAAGATGCTTTGATGGAGTTCCTGATCATGTCACTAGAGCTGTCCATATTTGTTGTGGATACCCCAATGCCTTGGATTCTGAGAACTATTTAAAAGCTCCTAGTAGTGCATACTTTGAGCTTGCTGAAGCCATGGATGAGTCTTCAGTGAATGCTGTATCCATCGAAGATGCCCATCGGCCCAATGATCTTAAGTTACTAGAATTATTTAAAAAAACATCAGTCATCATCGGACTGATTGATGTAGCCAAAAGTAGATTGGAGGAGAGTTCTGAAATTAAACTGAGAATTAATAACTGTTTGGAGCATATTGATCATAACCGGCTGATCGCCGCTCCAGATTGTGGATTGGGATTGTTGAACAGGAAACTTGCGAATGCAAAGTTAAAAAATCTCTGTAACGCAGCACATTCTGTTTGATAAGTTTTAGCTAGTAGATAGAAAAATAAAATTTAAAACGATAGTAATGATCTAAATTTAATATTTGACCGATTATGAAAGTTTAACTAAATTGTATTCCATTTATTGAATTTTAAATTTGATTAACAAATTATGAAATAACGGAATTGTAAAAATTAAAATTACATAATGAATTCAATTAAATGCTCTTTTATAGGCCTGGGTAAGATGGGCCGTGAACTTTGTGCTAGAATTGGAGGAGCGGGGTTCCGTACTTTGGCATATGATATCAGTCCAGAGGCATCAAAGTTTGCCGAAGAAAATTATGAAAATGTAACTTACTCCGAATTGGCATCTGCTGTGAAGAACTCAGATGTAGTGTTCAGTTGCCTTCCTAACTCAAACCTTGTGCGTGAAATAGTGGATACATTACTAAAGCAGAAAGGCAGCTTAGTAAATGTGCAATACTGGGTCGATACTACTTCCGGGAACCCCGGGGAATCACAAAAAATTGCTTCAGATTTAAAGACACAAGATGTTATTTTTTTTGACTGTGCTGTTTCAGGAGGACCTGCAGGAGCGATTGCAGGAACTCTTACTGCAATGGTTGGAGGAGATAAAGTGGCCTTCAGGGAAGTTGAAAATATAATTTCGTCCTTTGCAAAAAATATTGTTTACCTAGGTCCAAGTGGAGCAGGTCATGCTGTAAAAGCAGTAAATAATACATTGCTTGCTGCAAATATCTGTAGTGTTTCAGAAGGTTTGATTGTTTTGAAAAAATATGGTATTCCACTTGATGTTGCTCTAAAAGCAATTAGTACTTCGTCGGGTCGATCTTGGGTCACTCAGCAAAGAATGCCTGAACATGTTTTGACCAGAGGGTTTGATTATGGATTTTCCCTTGGTTTGCTATCTAAAGATGTAGATACCTGTATGGAAATGTTGCAGGAAACATCAGTAGCAGCACCTTCACTCAAGATTACACGAGAAGTAATTCAGGTTGCAAAAAATATTTTGGGAGAAGAGTCTGATCATCTGGAGATAGTAAAAATAATTGAAGATTGGTCTGGAGAAATAATCGAATGAGTTCTAAATACTCACACGAGTTTAAAAGTTTAATTAACTACAATTTCTGATGTAAAAGTCTCAATAGTGTGACTATACGGAAGGAATATAATTGAGGGGTAGCCTATGGAATGAATTTAATATTTAATATAAAGCCAAAGTTCAAAATATTTTATGTTTATGAAGCATTTGTCGCAATAGTGTGGCACTGCGGATTAGCTAAACTTTAATGGGAAATGATTATGAATAATTTAATAATAAATCAGTGTTGGAATTTTAATTCAGGAATTAAGAAGTTAATTACTGTTTTTAGCATGATTGCCATAAGTTTTTGGGGAGTTGGTTCACAGTTAGCAATGGCTGCGACTTGTGAAAACCCTGAAGCTTTGACTTTCGCTATGGTTCCAACAGAAGAAAGCGTGGCAGAGTTACAGCTATATAAGCCTGTTACTGATCGTATGGAGAATCTTACTGGAAAGAAGATACAGTTCTTTATGCCAACTTCTTATGCATCGGTCGTTGAGGGCCTGCTTAGTAAGTTTGTTGATGTAGCAGTTTTGGGGCCGTACTCTTATGTAATAGCTAATTCAAAGGATAAGAGTATCGAAGTATTTGCGACCTATGCTAAACGTCCTGGATATATGCAGGAAGAAGGTCCGGGATATCGTGGTGTCTTAATTTCCAAAAGAGGTTCAAAATTCACGACTATCGACTCACTTAGAGGTTCAATATTAGGACTAACAGACCCAGGAAGTACTTCTGGGAATCTCATGCCAAGAGTGGCTTTCACAAAAGTAATCGGTAAGGACCTTGAGGAATTTTTTGGCAAAGTTGTTTATACAGGCAGTCATGAGCTGTCATCGGTTGCTGTAGTCAAAGGGAAGGTAGATGCTGCATTTGTAGCTACTCATCGTTTTGACAATGTTGTCAGTAAGGGTGAAGCATCACTTGATGGCGTAAATATCTTGTGGAAATCAGATCCTATTCCTCAGGATCCATTCGTCTACAGGAATACCCTTTGTGAAAACATTAAGGCTAAGATTCGTGAAACATTCCTTGGCTTAAAGGGACAACCTGGTGCAAAAAAATTCCTTGATAATGTTAAGTCCAATACCTTTGTTAGGATGAGTTCGGATGACTACAATATTATTCGGGATCTCAAAAAAGCAAAGGATGCTCGCAAGTAAAAAAAGGGTTAGTACAACATAAGTGAGGCTGAGTACAATAGTTGGTAATGACTTTTGTACTTGGCCGATCTAATTGGAAGTAAATTAAATAAATTCTGATTAAACATAATGGAAATAATAGACACAGAATGTCAGTCTTACAAGTAAATGAACTTCGTGTTCGTTACAATGCGAGAAGTAAAGAAATACTAAAAGGTATTAATTTTGAAGTAGAAGAAAACGATTTTTTTGCTATCATAGGTCCCAGTGGGGCTGGAAAATCGACCTTGATCCGTTGTATAAACAGGTTGGTAGAACCAAATTCTGGAAAGATTTATTTTAAAGGTAATGAGATAACAGGAATGTCAAACCGTCAATTACGTATTGTCAGACGTGATATTGGAATGATTTTTCAGGAATTTAACCTCATCGACCGGATGAGTGTAATGGATAATGTTCTTTCAGGGAGGCTTGGATACACTGGTAATTTTAGGTCTTTATTTAAAATATTTCCTCGAAAAGAAATAGAAAAAGCATTAAATCTCCTCGATCGAGTTGGTTTGAGGGATCAAGTGGACAAGCGAGCTGATGAACTTTCAGGAGGACAACGTCAGAGGGTTGGTATAGCCCGCGCGTTGATACAAGGTCCAAAATTGCTTCTTTTAGATGAACCTACGTCATCTTTAGATCCTAAGATATCAAGAGAGATCATGAGTCTAATTAAGAAGATGGCTACAGAACTTAATGTACCTTGTCTTTGCAACATTCATGACGTTCAATTGGCAATGGAGTTTTGTAATAAAATTATCGGTATTAAAGATGGAGTGAAGATGTTTGATGGAACAACTGAATCACTTAATAAAGAAAAACTTGACGAAATTTATTTAATGGAAGTTCTTTGAGTTTAAATCTATGAAATCAGACCAATTATTGACCAAGACTGCCATCAATGTTGACGATATCCTTGTAAAACGAAATCGTGACAAGGTCTCGCACTGCATATTTTTTATTGTGGTAATGGCGATGGCACTTTGGAGTGTAAATGTAACGATTATTGAGGATACTGATTGGGAACGCATGGGGAGCCTTAGTGAGGTTTTAGCTTCAGCTGGAAGATTTATTGGGATAGATTTTTCTTTGATTCCAAATCTTTTAGAACCTGCTATTGAAACATTCATGATTTCTTGTTTGGGTACTCTTCTTGGTGTAATAATTTGTATTCCAGCAACTTGGTTCGGTGCCCTGAACATAACCCCATTCAAACCAATCACCTACCCCCTTGGTCGTTTCTTGATGACAATTAGCCGCTCTATACACGAGATTGTTTGGGCTCTATTTTTTGTGGCAGTCTTTGGTTTAGGAGCTCTTCCGGGAATATTTGCTATAGCTGTTCGCTCTGTTGGTTTTATTGCAAAGATGTCCGCAGAAGCTATTGAGGACATTGAACTCGGTCCACTTGACGCTATTCGAGCTACAGGTGCCAATCGTTTCCAAGTATTACTTTATGCCATTTTACCCCAGGTTCTTCCACAAGTAATTGGAGTTATTCTCTTCGAGTGGGAAATCAATATTCGTCGTTCTGCTATTCTTGGCCTTGTAGGAGCGGGTGGACTAGGGCTTGTCTTTTTTCGACAAATGAACACTTTCAACTATCATGGAGTAACTACAGTAATAATAGCCATCCTAGGAATTATCATTATTGGAGAAATAGTATCTCATTTTACCCGCAAACGAATGATTTAAGTGTTGAAATATCAAATATTTTAAACGATGGATTCCATTAACAATAGAACATCTCAAATTAAACCTATTTCCAAAAATAAATGGAAAAGGTTGAAATATCCGAATTCATATGTAAATTACTGTTTATGGCTTTCGATATTGGTTTTTATTGCATTCTCCATCGAATACTTGAACATACCTTTGAATCGCCTTCTAGGTATGATGGGTCGAATGGGAGACATCCTAGCTAATCGCTATTATCCGCCGGATATCCAATACATTATGGATATCGATTATGCTAAAAGCATACTCGAAACTATACAAATGGCCTATCTGGGTGCTTTATTTGGACTTGTTGCCACGGTCCCTCTGGGTTGGTTTTCATCATTCAACATGACACCATCCAGACGCTATGTCTATCCAGTAGCGAGACTGATTACAATGTCTTGTCGTGCCGTTCATGAGATGATTTGGGCAATATTATTCGTTTCTATTCTAGGTTTTGGAATGCTTTCCGGAGTCCTTGCACTGACATTTTTTTGTGCTGGGTTTGCGGGTAAACTCTTAGCAGATGAAATTGAAGCCATTAATATGAACCCCGTTGAAGCTATCCGAGCAAGTGGAGCAAACCATTTCCAAGTTATGATATTTGGTGTTCTTCCACAGATTCGTGTTGCATTCACAGGAATAGCCATTTACACATGGGATGTTGCCTTCCGTGCAGCAACTGTGGTGGGTTTTTTTGGTGCTGGAGGTATGGGGTGGTATTTAAAGCGTAATGTACTACAAATTGAGACCGAACGTGTTACCTCTATTTTGCTTTCTATTCTTGTTTTGGTTTTAATATCAGAAATACTTTCAGCTTTAGCCCGTGATAGAGTAATGCGTATGAAATAAATTATTAATTTTAAAGAGGTTGTTGATTGATAAAAAAAATAAAGTAAACAAAATATTTCACTGAATTGAGCGTAAAGATTTTTAAAATTACTAATCTAAAGGTAAATTATGGTTTCAGAAAAATTAAAACTTAACGGAGTAGAATATGCCTGGCCGAATAGACCTGTAGTTGTTGTTTGTATTGATGGTGGAGATCCAGAATACTTCAACGAAGGCGTTAAGGATGGAATCATTCCAAACATTGAGAGTTTTATGAACAAAGGGTTTTATTCTGTAGCGCAAGGATCTATGCCAAGTTTTACTTGTCCAAACAATATGTCCATAGTTACTGGTTGTGAGCCTTCTGTTCATGGTATTTCTGGCAACTTTTTCCTAGATCGAGCGACTTCTAAACCGGTTGTGATGACAGGTCCAGATTTACTTCGTACTCGCTCAGTTATGAGCGAATTTTCCAGACATGGGGCTAAAGTAGTTTCTATAACTGCGAAAGATAAGTTACGGAAACAACTTCAAAAAGATATGAATCTTTCAAATGGTTCGGTGAGTACGTCGTCACAATTTGCCAACGATTGCTCTATGAAGGAAAATGGTATTGAAAATTTCCTTGAATTCGTAGATCTCCCACAACCGGGAATGTACTCTGCTGACTTATCATTATTTGTCCTGCAAGCAGGGGTGAAGTTCCTTGAAGAGAGAAGACCAGATATTCTGTATCTATCGCTAACTGACTTTATTCAACATACACATGCACCCGGGACTGATGTTGCTAATCAATTCTATAGTGAAATGGATACTCTCTTCGGACGTATGGTAGAACTTGGAGCTTTGGTTGCGCTTACTGCAGATCATGGTATGAGTGATAAGGCCGATATTAAAGGGGATCCTAATGTAATATGGTTGCAGGATATCTTGGATGACGAACTTGGAGAGAATAAATGTACTGTCATTTGCCCGATTACTGATGCCTTCGTGGGTCATCATGGTTCACTTGGAGGTTTTGTAAGAATCTATATTAATGGCAAAATAAAACGTGAAAAAGTAGTTGAAATAGCCCAAGACCAAACTGGTATCGAGAGGGTATGGTTAGCTGAGGATGTTGCCCGAGAACTTGAACAACCTTTAGATCGTGAAGGTGACGTAGCAGTAATGGGTGACAAGTCTACAGTGATAGGGGGACGCGTAGTCGATCATGACCTCACTGCATTGAAAGGGAAGAGGTTACGTACTCATGGTAGTTTGTATGAAGCGAATGTTCCTTTCGTTATCAGTGAACCATTGAATGCTACTTATAAAGAGCGTCAGATAAAAGCTACATTACGAAGCCATGAGATATTCGATTATGTCTTGAATGGTGTTGATTGAAGTTAAAAACTAGGTTAGAAAATATTTCACTTAAAGCCTCCTACATGAATTTAAAAGTCCATTTTCTAATTTATGAAGGTATTATTAATTAAGCTTGGACCGATTGATTTCTGTTGGAATAAAGATGGTGAAGAAGAACCTCAACTAAATTAAAATTTATCGTGGATATCATCCAAAATTGAGTGACACTAAGTGGTATTCATAAACACCACTCTTTATATCTGATTCAAATACCAGATTTAGTATTGAATAACATAGATGGTTTCACATTTGGTAATATTGTATTCTAAATTTTATTTAGAACAATTTAATGCTGCCGTTGCGAAAGCATCTAAAAAAGCATTTTTGCCAGCATTTTTAACTACTTAATCAAGTTGTGATATGTTTGAAGGAAACAATAATTCAAGAGAACAATTTGTTACTCCTGATTTAAGCTTTACTCCAAAAGGACTTTATATAGGTGGTAAATGGTTAGAAAGTGTGAAAGGGAAAAGATTTGAAAGTATTAATCCATCAAATATGGAAATATTAGGTGACGTACCCTTAGCTGATGAGCATGATGTGGATCGTGCAGTTTTGGCAGCAAAGGAGGCATTTATTGACTGGAGAAGAATTCCGATCAAGGAAAGAGCAGGTTATCTGGATGCCCTGGCTGATAAATTACAAGACAATCGAGATGAACTGGGTTTGATAGATTGTGTAGATTCTGGAAATACCATTGCTGGTATGAAAGGCGATGTAGATTGGTCTGCAGATACTTTGAGATATTTTGCGGGCTTGATTTCTGAAATCAAAGGTGAAACCTTTTCGGAAAAACCTGGTCATCTCAATTTTACCCGCAGAGAACCATATGGAGTTGTGGCTAAGATTAATCCATTTAATCATCCACTTCGTTTTTGTGCAGAGAAATGTGCATCGGCGCTTGCTGCAGGAAATACAGTTGTAATGAAGGCATCTGAACAAGCGCCCTTGTCGAGTTTAAGATTTGCTGAAATTTGTCACGAAGTCCTTCCACCTGGTGTAGTGAATGTATTGACTGGCGGAATTACTTGTGGTCAGGCAATGGTCAGACACCCTGATGTACGACGTGTGGGAGTCGTTGGTTCCGTCTCAACTGGGAAATCCATAGCAAAAGATGCAGCAGAAGATCTTACTCATGTTACATTGGAATTGGGTGGTAAAAACCCAGTCATTATTTTTCCTGATGTTGATCCAAAGGAAGCTGCTTCCTTTGCAATTAAAGGTATGAACATGAACCGTCAAGGCCAGTCATGCAGTTCTACTTCACGTGTGTTTGTTCATCAAAATATTCAAA
>CAUZCF010000033.1:0-9143 GCA_963578425.1 Gammaproteobacteria bacterium
CAGGATCATCATTCATTTTAGATTTTTTCCACATTAAATAAACTTGTGACATTGGGTTCATGGGTGCTTCAATATATGCAGTATATTTCCACTGCCCATTTTTTTTTACAACAACACACATGACCCTATCAAATCCACTCATAGCATTACTGTTTATAATCTTAAGATCATAGTGAAGGTCCATAACAATTATTGCTACATCATCAGAAATAAGTTTTATTTTGACATTAGAATAATCGTTTCTGATTCCCTCTAATATTTTTCTACCAGGTATTGGGTCCCAATATTTATCTAGTGCCTTCCAATCAGTTGGGAAATCAACTCTTTCTTCAGGAATATATATTGGGTTTTCATCATCTGTATCCCATAAGGACTTTAAATCAGAGTAGTTTTGAGTATCCCAAATTCTTTTAGTCTCCTTGATGAGTTCAATAATTTCGCTTTCTATTTTCTCATTAGATGCAAAAGAAAGATTAGTGATACAAAAGCTGACTATCAATAATGAAACAAATATTATTTTAGATAATTTCATCATTTTATTGTGAGAAGAAATCAGCAATTTGCTCTGATAAACCAACACATGCATTGGACTGAGTTCTCGCGAGTATAGGGATTGGTATTATAATTGCAGGGATAACAGACGTTCCTGACACACTAGCACTAACATTCCCGACAGAGGTTTCTTGACTTAAATCCCATATAGAACCCTCATAGCTTGATGTATCATCCCACCAGGCAAATCCAAAACAACCACCACCACCAGGACCAGCAGCACATGATAATGCTCCTGAACTAGAATTTGTTTTAGTTTCACCAGTTATTTTAATAAGATATTTGATTTGTAATTGATCTAATTTATTTTTAATTACTTTTTTATTAAGAAGTTTTGGTAAATCATCAATTTTCTGAGGTGCTGTACTTGGTTCAAACCAAGGATAAAACATATTTTGAAAATCATTTGTGCTTATGATATTAAATTGATTCTGTTTTTTTAATAGAGATTTATTTAAACAATCCATAAAATCATTTTCTGTTTTATTGCCAGTATGATAACTATCTGATAATAGGACAATAGATTCACCCTCTTTAATTGAATAAGCAGCATTTACTTCTTGATCAATTCGTGTTGTTGAGCACCCACTGATTATTAATAAAGTGATAAATCCAGTGGTTAAAATTTTATTTGACACAATCATTGCACTAGATTTAATAGTTCTTGCATGTCATTCTCAAGTTTAATGGTCAGGTTAGCTCCGACATCTCGTAGAGCTAAATTTATTGCATTCAGTATTGCGTCATTGCCTTTAAAAGCACCTGTTAATTGCTCTCCATAACCGGTAATAGACCAGCTTTGGATTAAGTCTTTATTTTGATCATAAAGATTTAATTTGTATTTTATCCAGACAGAATATTTGTCACTGGATGCAATTTGAGGGGTCAAAAATTCAAAAGACTCTAAGTTAAATCCTATTATTAGATCTGCACTGGTATCAGAGATATTATCAAAAGTATCACTAATATTATTATTATCAAAAAAGGCGTTTAGAACTATTGTAAAAATTTTCCTTTGAGTATCTTGAAAATTAATTTCCCATGAGTTATCGGTTTTCTCCAATTCTTCACTTTTAAACTGATAATTATTTACATTATCATTAAAGAAACTGACGACTCTAAGGTCACTATTACTTATGACTAAAGGTGGAGGAACGGATGTCGATATAGTTATTGATTGAGAGGTACAACCACTAACAAAAACAATTAAGGTTAAAAAAATAAGTTTAATTTTCATAAGATTTCTGGTTTCACTTCTTGTGAATACGCTTCCCAGGTCCCTTTTGGATTTGTTTGCCCCCAACCAGACTGCTTTTCTAATAAATCAGGGTGATCTCTTATAACACGATCCAAGACTACTTTAGGTATATCATCAATTGTCCCTGTAATTTGGTAACTGTGCATTCGTCCAAATAAACACCCATCAATTAATTGATTGCCCATTTTCATCCATGGCCACCAAGGGGATGTCCTCATAAAGCCTGCATGAAATGGCGATGATTCGATCGAACGATCATTCATTATAGTTTGAGGGGTATAAAAGCTAAAATGTTCCGAAGGATTAATAATTTTTGTTGTGTGTGCTTTTGGCCATTTATCTTTAGTCACAGGATTTGTGTATTCATGTGAATATTCCCAAGTTAGTAAATACTGATCACCTATTACCTGCCATGGCAGTATGAAAGGCACTGATTTAGTGGATACATTAGCGTCGGCTTCATTCATTAATGTTGGCGTGTCTGTGGCAGCATTACCCATTATAAAACTAGGCATTGTTTCAGTAAGGTGACCTCGCATCATTCTATTGATAAATGGAAACACTTCGACTGTTTCGTTTGTCCAGGGATTATGCCAATTATCTATGATCTTTCCAGTTTTCAAATCTGTAAAATAACCTGCTTCTGTGCCTCGGATATTGATACTGCCATCTTTATTATGTCGAGATTGCATATTACCAAACCCAACATATCCAAAAAGAGGGATAAGTCGTTTAGTCCCTATACGTGCAAATTGAACACCTTGATAGCCTCCATAAGTAGGGGTATCTGCATAGCTACCCCATAATTTACCAAACGCATAGAGATTATCTTTAGGATTATTAAAATTTAAGGAAGAAGCTTCTTTTGAAGAATGACTCTCTGATTTTAGGGGTGATGATTTTGATAAACCATAACCTAGCAGGGTAGATGTGATTAAATTTCTTCTTGATATTAGGGATTTAAAAACAGAAGCAAACATAGCTCTTTTTTAGTCAAGAGCGGCTTCATTAAATTCATCAATATCTGCTTCGTCTGTTTCACCTTCTGAATCAGGCCATATTTTTGTAAATTTTGTTCCTTCTATGCTTATGCCAGCAATTATTCCTTTATGTCCAAACACAAAGCCAACAATTGGATCTTGACTTTCTGTGGTGTCAATTGAACCACCGACACCCATGTTTCCTAAAGCAACACTGCCATCAACTCCAGCTTGCCAGCCAGAGCTATAAAGAAAATCATCCATAGCATCGTCATCAAAAAAGAGTACAACTAGATCTTTAGCGCCGACTCCAAGTTGTATCCCCAGGGAGGTACTGAAGGCTCTGTAATATTGCACGTTAATACCGTCAACAATTAGTGCGCCTTCTCCATATTCCATTCCTAGTATTACACCAGCTTTAATCATTCTTGGAATTACCAGCGTACCTCTTGCACCGTCAAGATAGGCTTGACTGCCTTTTACTTCTTCTGTGAATCTATTTAGTGCGCTTTCAATGGCAGCATCAATCTCTAAAGTGCTCTTAGCTAAGGTTAGGTTAGAAAAGCTCATTGAGAAATTGAAAATAGCAATCAATAAAAAGCATTTAATGATTGGGTTTATTTTTTTTGTAAAGTGCTTTTTCATCAGTTAATCCTTGAGTATATCATTATACAAATCTGTTCTTCTATCACGAAAGAAACCCCATGATGAACGATATTCTTTGATTTCGTCAAGGTCAAATTCATGAACAATATATTGCTCTTTATCTCGTGAACATTCTTTGACTTTTACTCCTGTACCATCAGAGATAAATGATGAACCATAAAAGGTCATATTAAATTGTTTATTTTCTTCTGTGCCAATACGGTTTGAAGCTATAACTGGGACACAGTTAGCAGCAGAATGTCCTTGCATAACTAATTGCCACGAATCTCTTGAATCATAATCAGAATTATCGGGTTCACTGCCAATGGCAGTAGGGTAAAACAATAACTCTGCACCTTTTAGAGTCATGATTCTGGCTGCTTCAGGAAACCATTGATCCCAACAAATACCTGCCCCTATAGTTGCATATGCAGTTTCGTAGACGTTAAATCCTGTGTTGCCAGGATGGAAATAATACTTTTCTTCATAACCTGGGCCATCTGGGATATGAGATTTTCTATATCGATCTATAATGGTTCCATCTGCATCTATGATGGCAAGTGAATTGTAGTAAGTATTATTATCTTGTTCAAAAAAACTAATAGGCAACACAACGGAGAGTTCTTTAGCTAAATCTGACATTTCCATTAACAAAGGGTTCTTTTCGAAAGGTTTTGCTAACTCAAAACGTTTGGGGTCGTTTAAACAGCAAAAATAAACAGATTCAAATAATTCTTGGATAAGAACTATTTGCGCGCCCTCATCAACAGATTGTTTGATGAGATTTTTTGCTTTATCAATATTATCACTGCTGTTTTCTGAACAAGTCATTTGGGTTGCAGCAACGTTAACTTTTTTCATAAAAAATCCTTAAACTATATTCTAGGTTGTTGTTGAGTTATACAGTGAACACAACCCCCGCCTTCAACAATTCTCGATCCTTCAAGTGTAACAACTTTTTTATCTTTAAAGAGAGTTGTTATTGTAGCTGTTGCAGGAGCATCCATAGGGTCATTGAAAATAGGTAAGATAATGCCATTATTTACCATATAAAAGTTGATGTAAGATAAAGGCATTCGTTCATTAAGAAAGGTTTTGTGACTGGGTTGTTGTATTGAGATAATCTCAAAATCTTTTCCATCAATATTTTTTGAGGATTTTAATCGATCATGGTTTTCTTTTAAACGATCATAATTTGAATCATTGCGGTTAGATTCACTCAATGCAATTATCTGATTATTTGGAGTAAAACAAGCAAGATTATCTACGTGACCACCTGTGTCATCGAACTCTAAAGCAGCTATTAACCATATAAAATTTTCCACCCCAAGGTATTTTTCCAGAATATATTCAGCTTCCTTTTTATCAAGACCGGAATTTCTTTCAGGGTCAAAAATGACGTCCTCAGTTAACATCAATGTTCCATTACCATCAGTGTGTATTGCGCCACCTTCAAGAACTATAGGTGGTTTAAAATGTTTAATATTTAATTGTTTTATAATCTTTTCAGCAGTCTCAGCGTCTTTTGAATAATCTAAACCACACAATTCACCGTAGTTATTAAATGTCCAATCAATTCCTGCTATCTCTTTTTCATTTGTAATAAACGTAGGCCCAGAATCCCTACACCAGCTGTCATCAATCTCGTCAGTCATCACGGACACATTACTTGCAACCATAGTTTTTAAATTATCAGTGTCCTGTTTGTTTGCAATAATTGTCACCGGTTCAAAGTCAGCTATAAGATTTGCAGTTTCAGCATGCGCTTGTCTTATTGTGTCTGTGTTTGGGTATCTATCCAAGTCAAGCCCTGTAGGCCACATCATCCATGTTTGATGATGTAAAGACCATTCTGCAGGCATATGAAAGCCCAAGTCTTTAGGATATTTTTCAATTAACTCATACATACATATTTGGTGGAGGCGGCGGGAATCGAACCCGCGTCCGCTAGCTATCCGCAAAATGATCTACATGTTTATCCTTATCTTTAATGTTTAACTATTTAAAACCGACAGGAAGGTAGCTAAATAGCGATCCTCTGATTAAAGGTTTAATGATTATTTACAGAAGAACAATAATCACGATCTCGGATAATTGTCATTAATTTAGTCCTCCAAGAAAGATTAAACTAATGCCAGCCGGTTTAAGCGGCTAGTGCGTAGTTGTCGTTTGCAACTAATTTAATTCAGACTGTTTTACGAGGATCCTGAACCTCGACATGCACATAGAGTTTCAATACCAACGTCGAAACCTTGTCGCCCCCTATATATAATTAAACAAGATACCATTATCTCAAGTTAGTAAATAACTTTAAACCAGAATATCTATTGCGATTGAATAGACTCTATAATCCATTCCTTGAAAAGAGGGTGTGCTAACAACCCTTTTGAATTAAATGTGTAACTAAGACCATCGAAATCAGATTCGATACTTTTTTGGATGCCTTTTCCCGACATCAAGTTTGAAACCATTAAAACCCGCCTACCTTCTTCATTAGATTTTTCAATAAATGTCTTTATGGATGCAACATTTTGTTCACGAACTTTTTTTGGTGAATCATCTTGAAGTGTAAAAGCTTCTACGTCAAAAAAGTTAGAGTTGTCCAATATGTATTGTCCAATATTATTCATTAACTTTAATTGTTTATCATTATCATCAGTGTCAACAGGACCATGGGCAATGATAATAATAACTTCCATATTTTGATCTAAACTGATCTCATTTGCATATTCTAAGATTATCTTTTTTGCATAAATACTGTCGCTGATTGGCTCAAGAAATTTAATTTTATTAGAATCAATTTGTTTAACATCTGAGTAGCTATAGTCATTTTCAAGTTTAAATATATATCTCCATTGTCTAACTAGAGTATTAAATGGAGTACTGCTAACCGGCACAACAAAAATATTATCTATAGATTTTTGAGTCATGTCTTCGATGGAGCAACCTATATGGTCTGAAGTCATCATACTCATACCTAAAGCAAGTGAAGTGACATAATCATCTTGGAACTCTTGCATGCTGTCATAAAGCTCTGCATCACCTTCTGGACCGTAGCCGTGGGCTAGAATTAATAAGCCATTATCAGACCCCTTATCTTTAGAAATAGGCCAGTAATAATTTGGACCCATCATGTTCATCATGTGTGAGATTTGTTTATTAGTTAGTGGTGCAAGGCTGGGTAATTTTTCTTTTAATTGATCATATTTATTACCGCTCATTTCACTCATTTCCATCGGGTATCGTTTTCCAAGATCATCCTCATTAAAATGACAACTAGGCATCGTCATTGAGTGAACTGAGGAATTTACTAAAACTAGTAGTGTTAATGTTATTTTTAAGTGGTTCATAAATAAAACATAATAAATTTGTTAGCTAAGAGCAAGATTAACTTCCTCTCAGTTGTTTTTTCCCTAATCTTTGTTGTTCTCTTTTCCAATCTCGTTCTTTTATAAGCATTCTTTTATCGGTTTTTTTTCTCCCTTTTGCTAACCCTAACTTAATCTTAACCTTACCGTGTCTCCAATATAAAGATATCGGTATTAAGGTGTACCCTTTTTGTTGAGTTAAGCCAATAAGTTTAGAGATTTCTTTTTTATTGAGTAGCAGCTTTCTAGATCTGGTTATTTCACTCTCGTCACTTAAGTTTGCGTTTTGTAATGGGGAAAAATGTGCACCTATTAAAAACACTTCATTCTTTCTAAGAATTGCATAACTTTCTTTAATATGCCCACGGTTATCTCTCAGGCTTTTGACTTCCCATCCTTTTAATGAAATGCCAGCCTCAATTTGATCTTCAATAATAAAATCAAATAAAGCTTTTTTATTCTCTACAATTGTATTTGCCATATGAGTTTAAATAATTTAGTTTACAAAACCTTAAGACTATAACGCTTTAAAGTAAATGAGTAATAACATTTCAAGTAATAAACGAAAATCACTACAGGGTCTCTGGTCCTCAAGAGTAACTTTTATTCTAGCTGTTACTGGGTCTGCTATAGGTTTAGGAAATATATGGAAGTTCCCATACATCGCTGGTGCTAATGGTGGCGGAGCTTTTGTTATAATTTATCTTATTTGTATTTTTATTATTGGCTTTCCAATTATGGTTTCAGAAATCCTTTTAGGAAGACGAGGACGACGGAACCCCATTACATCAATGAAACTTCTAGGCAAAGAAGAAACTGGTCATGGTTCATGGAAAATAGTTGGTTTTATAGGTTTGTTTTCAGGTTTCTTGATTCTCTCGTATTACAGTGTGATTGCAGGATGGACATTACATTATTTTGTTTTATCAATTAGTGGTGTTTTTAATGAAATTAACTCTGAAGAAGTTAATTTTATATTCAATGAACTAACAGGCTCAATAAAAACACAAGCGATATTTCATACTCTATTTATGATATCAACAGTAATAATTATTGCTAAAGGGATTAAAAATGGTTTAGAGAAAACTGTTACAGTAATGATGCCAGCTTTACTTATTATAATGCTGATCCTTTTAATATATTCAATAACTCAGGGTGATTTTACAAAAGGCGTTGAATTTCTGCTTAAACCTGATTTTAGTAAAATAACCAGCGATAGTATTCTCTCGGCCATGGGTCA
Organism: Gammaproteobacteria bacterium; assembly: GCA_963578425.1. Lineage (GTDB taxonomy): Bacteria > Pseudomonadota > Gammaproteobacteria > Steroidobacterales > UBA11654 > CACPJA01. The sequence continues at coordinate 8,044 of CAUZCF010000033.1, forward strand.
CGCTTTTTTTACACTTAGTTTAGGTATGGGTTGTGTTGTCATGTACGGTGCTTATTTACCTAATACAGAATCTATAGTTAGAACCACAGTCACTATTGTTCTTTGTGATACTTTAATAGCACTCTTGGCAGGCCTAGTTATCTTTCCGATTGTTTTTGACAATAATCTTGCACCCACTGAAGGCCCTGGACTAATATTTCTAACGTTACCGTTAGCTTTTGCAGAGATTAATGGCGGCCTTATATTTGGAACTTTGTTTTTCATTCTGTTAGGTTTTGCAGCCATTACATCAGCCATTAGTTTGCTTGAACCATCAGTGGCATGGATGATTGAAGAGCTAAATGTATCTCGTACTACAGCAGCATTAACTATTGGTTTTCTCATATGGTCTCTAGGATTCTTAACTATTCTGTCTTTCAATGAGTTATCTGACTTTACTTTTTGGAAAGGGACTTTATTTGATAATGTTGATTATTTAACAAGCAATATCCTGTTACCTATAAGCGGCATGCTGTTTACAATATTTGCTAGCTGGTTTATGTCCAAGTCATCTAGTCAGTCTGAACTCAATGATATTTCACCAATTGCTTATAATATTTGGAGGTTCTTAGCTGGTGTTGTCGCTCCAATTGGCGTTCTAATTGTTTTCTTCAATGCAATAAATTTATTTTAGTTTTGTGAACTACTTCAAACGATCATTTGTTATAGAAAAACCAATTAATGAAGTCTTTTCTTTGTTGTATGATGTTAATAAATACCAGAATTTTATTCCTTTCTGTAAAACATCAAAAATCTTAGAACAACAAGATGATTATATTATTGCTAAGTTAAAACTTGATTTTTTTGGAATTAAAAGTTCTTTGACAACAAAAAACACCATTAAAAAAAATGAATCAATCATTATGGATCTACAGGATGGCCCGTTTAGAACTTTTCATGCAGTGTGGTTGTTTGAAATAATCTCTAATCAATCCACACAACTAGATTTTAAAATGGATTATGAACTCAATAATCCACTATTAGACTTTGCCTTTAAGAAAAATCTTAATACAGTCAGTGAATCAATCGTCAATGCTTTTAAAGAGAAATTATAATAACTA
>CAUZCF010000034.1:0-8316 GCA_963578425.1 Gammaproteobacteria bacterium
ACCAGAGGCAACTTCAATTATCCAAGAACAGCAGGCAATGATTGAACAAGATATTAATTATATTCCTGAACGATCATTTTATGTCATTGTTAGGGATTTTGAGCAAGAATCTTGTTTTATTCTTATGCTTTGGGCATTCGCTATTATGACCTTAAAGGCTCGATCTTCTATCAGTGAGAGAAAGCTTCTCCAAGAAGATCTAGTGCCGGTCAGAGAAGGTCAGAGTATCAGACCCAATGAGATCAATGATTTTCTTAGGCAGTTAGAAAATTTACCTGATTCTAAAAAAGATCTTTTATTGCCAAGAATCCTTATGAATGGATTAAAACGTTTTGCTACTACAAAAAATGTTCAAGATGTTTCTACGACCACACATACAATGGTGGAATCTGAGGCCGACCGATTAGAATCAGAGTTATCAATGATCCGCTATATTGCATGGGCAATACCGTCAATTGGTTTTATTGGAACTGTAAGAGGTATAGGTGCTGCTCTATCTTTAGCACATAGAGCTGTAGATGGAGATATCAGTGGCGTGACACAGAATTTAGGCGTGGCTTTTAACTCAACCTTTATTGCTCTTTTGATCAGTATTGTCATCATGTTTTTGGTGCATCAATTGCAGTTATTGCAAGAGCGTCAAATTTTTGAGACAGAGAAGTATTGCGACCAGAATCTTATTACCCATTTGAAGGGAGACTGAGAAAAATTTTTTATGGCTAGAAGGCAATTTAACGTCTTTAACTTATCTTTCTTGGATGTAATTGCTTGCGGTTTTGGGGCAGTGATTTTATTTTTTATGATTATTAACTCGCAAGTAAAAAGTAGAAGTGATCAAGCCAGTTCAGATCTGCAATCAGAAAGCAGGCTCTTAGAAGAACGGATTTTTAATGAACAAAAGCAACTGGTAAGAATTACAAATGCACTGGATAAGACTGAGCAAGAGAATGCAATCATTGAAGGCAGTGTTGATGAACTAACTGAAATTATCCAAGAACTACTAAAAGAAATCGAATTCTATCAAGCAAATTCACTTGCTTCAGATGATGATGTTAAACGTTTACAAGCCGATGTAAAACAGTTAACTGAATCTAATAAAAGAATGTCCGCCCAAGCTGAACTAGACTCATCAAACACTGGAAAATCCCTAAGGGAATTTGTAGGAGAAGGAGATAGACAGTACCTTACAGAATTAAAATTGGGGGGTAAGCATGTTCTTTTTCTGGTTGATGCATCTGCCAGTATGCTCGGTAGAACCTATGTAAATGTTATACGTTATAGAAACATGGAGGACAGCCAAAAGATCAAGGCACCTAAATGGAGACAAACTGTGAATAGTGTCGACTGGTTGACCACTCGACTTCAGAGTGGAACAAAGTTTCAAATCTACACTTTCAATGAATCAGCGGTTAGTGCTATTGAAGATTCTCAGGGAGAGTGGCTCGAGGTCGATGATGGCACAACAATTAAAAATGCTATTGAAGAATTGAGATCAACTGTTCCACAAAACGGGACTAGTCTAATCAATGCTTTCGAGAAGATTAATGACCTTCAGCCTCGTCCTGATAATATTTTTTTGTTAACTGACGGACTGCCTACACAAGGAAAACGCAATCCTGCCTCAGAGATAATGGTTAAACCAGAGCAAAGAATTAGGTATTTTGAACAAGCTCTAAGAGAACTCCCACCAATACCTGTTAATGTTCTTTTGTTTCCAATGGACGGTGACCCTTTAGCTGCTGAGGCTTATTGGCGATTAGCTATTCGTTCAAAAGGTAGTTTTATGGCTCCATCCAGGGACTGGCCTTAATGAGACGTAGACGTAACATGGAAACCTTTAACTTGTCTTTTTTGGATGTGGTTTGCTGTGGCTTTGGCGCCGTTATTTTACTGTTAGTAATAACAAAGATTTATGAACCTATCACCATTCAAAAGAGTCAAGAGGACATGCAGGAATTAGTTATTAGGCTAGAAAATGAACTTAATGAATTGAGAGGAGATGCCACTGTTCTGAATACGGAGCTAGATGAAATCAAGGAGCAGTTATCTGAAAATAAAAAGAAGAAAAATAAATTAGCTGGAGATTTATCTGAAAAGCAGGGTGAGTTCAGTGCAACACAGGCAATCTCAGAAGAATCATCAGGATTATTAAATAGCCTTTTATCGGCTAAACAAATGCTAACGGATGAAATGAAGCGATTGTTAAAAGATTATAACCCCATAGATGATAGCACTGTCGGCGGTATCCCAGTTGATAGCGAATACATTATCTTTGTGATTGATACATCAGGCAGTATGTTTCAAGGCCCTTGGAATCTTGTTATACAAAAAATCACTGAAACACTCGCTGTCTATCCAACAGTGAAAGGTATCCAGGTTCTTAATGATGAGGGAGAGTATATGTTCCCGACATACAGTGGTCGCTGGATACCTGATTCACCTGCAATCAGACGAGAAATAACTCGTACCCTTCGATTTTGGAATCCTTATAGCGATTCGAGCCCTGTCGAGGGTATCACAGAAGCGATCACTACTTTCTATGACACCGATAAACAAATTAGTATTTATGTGTTTGGTGATGATTTTCCTAGAGGCTCGGTTGAAGCTGTGAGTCGATATATTGCTCGCCTTAATAAGGCAGATCGTTACGGTAACCGACTAGTTAGAATACATGGCATTGGTTTTCCGACTCAAGCAGGGACAGCTAATGGTGCAAGATTTGCACATTTAATGAGAAAATTATCAGAAGACAATGGCGGCACTTTTGTTGCCTTGCCCCATCTTTAAAGGAGAAAATAGAGATGAATTCAAATGAACTTGAAAAAAAACACTGTGTGCCCTGTGAGGGAGGCGTTCAGCCTCTTGATATGGCTGCTGCCAAGCAAATTTCTGAAGCCATTGACCCAGCATGGGAAATTTCAAATGACGCTAAAGAAATATCTAAAGAATTTAAATTCTCTGGTTATAACAAAACTATTTCCTTTGTAAATGCGGTGGCTTGGATAGCTGAATCGGAGGATCATCATCCTGATTTAACTGTTAAATATGGTTCCTGTAAGGTTGTCTATACTACTCATGCTATCGGAGGGCTCTCCGAAAATGATTTTATTTGTGCTAAGAAAATAGACAATATATTAACTTAGACACCCTTATAAAATTCATGTGAGTGATTAGGGAGAAGGTAAGGTATTACTTTCATGTGATGTTCCTTGCTGAGTCCTCGACCAAAGTTAATACGATCTTGCACAGACTCCCATTCTTCGATCATAACAAAGTGTTCTCCGTGATCGTGATCTTCATCTGGAGTGTTAGCCAACTCTTCTTTTGAATAGGTTTCACGGACAGCATTCACCATTGCACCAGTTTTTGCTCGATAAATTTTTCTACCAACAAATCCAGTGGCTTCTTCATAAAGCGGTTGAAGATCTTTGTAATATTGTTCTACTTGATTGGCATGGTCTTCTTTAGCGTAGATTGTCACAATGTAAGTTTCCATTTGATTCCACCTATTAATTGAATGAAACTTAATATTAAATGACAGATGTAAAAAGTAAATATTAGATTGATTAACATTAATAACATTCTGAATGCTAATGAAGTTTTGACAGGAGTCGTCAGAGAGACTCCCGTTCTTTTCTCAGAAGAAATGAATAAAGCATCGGGCGTCAACCTGTTCCTGAAAGCTGAGTGCAATCAAATAAACGGTTCTTTCAAAACTAGGGGAGCATATTTTGCAATGCATCAGTATTTTAAAGAGAACAAAAAGAAAGATGTGGTGGCTTTCTCTTCTGGAAATCATGCCCAAGGAGTGGCCTATGCAGCATCTCTTATGGGAGTCAAAGCAACAATTGTTATGCCCGAGGACACTCCCATGATAAAAATAGAAAAGACCCAAGCTTTGGGAGCAAAAGTTGTCTTTTATAATCGATATAAAGAATCGAGACAGGCCATAGCTAAAAAAATTGCTTCGGACACTGCTGCATTCCTGATCCCAGCCTATGATCACTTTGATGTTATATCAGGTCAAGGAACAGCCGCCCTAGAAGCTATACATCAGATGGCTCTTATAGAAGAGCAGGTTAACTATTTTATCTGTCCTGTAGGTGGAGGAGGTTTAATAGCGGGCTGCAGTATAGCGATTAAGCATTACTTTGATCAGTGTAAAATTATTGGTGTTGAGCCGGAATTATTTAATGACACACAATTATCGATCAAAAATGGTAAAAGAACATCTGTTGATATAAATCAATCAACCCACTGTGATGCTTTAATGGCTCGTACACCAGGAAAATTAACATTTCCGATTAATCAAGACCTTTTAACTTCAGTGGAAACAGTGAATGAACAGCAAGTTAAACAAGCCATGCGCTTTGCATTTGAAGAATTTAACCTTGTTGTTGAGCCTGGCGGTGCAGTAGCTTTAGCTTTTGCTCTGAATCATAATTTTCCAATAAAGAATGCAAATATTCTGATCTTATTAAGTGGGGGTAATATTGATCCAGGCCGCTTTGATGAATTGATAAAATAAATATTGATGTCTATTATTTTTAATCGTAATCTTAACCATCTAATTTGCTGAGGAGTGGGCATTTTGAATACTGGAACCGCAGGAACTCGAACTATAGACGCCAGAAACCCAAGGACAGGCGAGCTCGATTATTCATTTGAAGTGACCCCTACAATTGAAATTGAGAACACTGTAAACGAACTGCGTTCTAATCAGCCAAAATGGGCTTCTCTAACAGTGGATGAGCGGGCAGATATTCTTAAAGAATGGGCTAATATTGTTTCCAAGAGCAGTGATTTGTTAGAAGCTCTAGTGATCGATACAGGTCGTTATTTTATAGCCACTGCAGAAATAGAGAATTTAGCAAAGTCGATCGAAGGGTGGCACATGATAGGACGCCAAGTTTTTACTGAACAAGAACCGATTCAATCCTCAATTCCAAGTGTCATTTATAGCCATCAATACAAACCTTTTGAGGTGGTTGGTATTGTAGGCCCTTGGAATTTTCCTTTTTTAATTTCCTTAATTGACCTTCTTCCCGCTTTAATGGCAGGATCAGCAGCCATTACTAAGCCAAGCGAGATTACTCCAAGGTTCATTAAACCTCTTCAGGAGACTCTGGAACAGGTCCCAGAGTTACATGCAGTGTGTCGTTATATCCAAGGCGATGGCCAAACAGGGCAGGATTTAATTAATAATGTTGATGTCGTGTGTTTTACCGGTAGTGTAAAGACAGGAAAATTAGTCTATGAAAGTGGGGCCAAAAACTTTATACCTGTTTACGCAGAACTTGGCGGTAAAGACCCTGTGATTGTTACAGAAAATGCAGAGCCTAAAGAGAGTGCGAAAATTATTTTAAGAGCATCAGTTCAAGCAACTGGTCAAGCTTGTCAATCGATTGAACGAGTTTATGTCCATGAATCCATTGCTGAAGAGTTAACCAAAGAATTAGCTCGATTAGCCGATGAAGTACAACTTAATTACCCGAATATTAGGGAAGGCCATATAGGACCATTAATCTTTGACCAACAGGCAGTTATTATCGAGTCTCATATAAGCGATGCTATCGATAAAGGGGCTACTGTGCTTACGGGAGGCTCTATTGAGAATCACGGAGGCGGAAAGTGGATTAGACCCACAGTGATAAGAGATGTGGATCATTCTATGAAGGTTATGACTGATGAGACGTTTGGACCTGTTATTCCTGTGATGAGCTACAGTGATATTAGTGACGCAATTCACTTGGCCAATGACACCCGATATGGCTTATCAGCAGCGGTTCTGGCTGGGAGCACTGAAGAGGCAAATGAGATTGCTCAACAAATTGATGCGGGTGCTATCACTATTCAAGATTGTGGTGCAACCACTTATGTTTTTGATGGTGAGAAAAATTGGTTTAAATATTCAGGCATTGGCGCCTCACGAATGGGTGAAATGGGAATGTTAAGATTTTTTAGAAAAAAAGTTCTCTATACTCAAACTGGAGAACCCCATGATATAGATGCAATGGGGGAAAGGTAGATCTTTTAGAACATTGCTTTAGGGTCAATGGGCTCTACTTCAGGATCTTCATTCCGGCTTTTGATATGCTCCCCAGTGATCATTTGATCGTAAGACATTCCAGGACCCACCATTGGGAATACCATAGCATCTGGATCAATAATAACTTCAAGAAAAGCGGCTGTTTTACAGTCAATAAATTCTTTAATGGTCTTTTGAAGTTGGGTTTTATCGGTTAAGCGTTCAGCGTATTCAAAGCCATCTGACTGGGCTGATAACACAAAATCCTTTTTATGAAGTGTCTTGTCGCTTGCTGACAATCGACCACCATAATAGAGCTTTTGCCATTGCTTCACCATCCCATCACCAGCATTGTTAAGCAAGAGGATCTTAATCGGTAAATCATAAGTGGTGACCGTTTCCAACTCACCTAGATTCATTCTGATACTGCCGTCTCCATCCACATCAATAACAAGTTTATCAGGATGGGCAAACTGAGCACCAATTGCTGCAGGCAAACCAAAACCCATTGTCCCCATACTTCCCGATGTTAGCCATTGTCTAGGTTCTTTAAAATCAAAATACTGGGCTGACCACATTTGGTGTTGGCCCACACCTGTTGAGACGATGGCGTTGCCTTTGGTTAAATGATTAATTTCATCCAAAACCATTTGAGGTTGTATTAAGTCCGAGGTTCTGTCGTAATCCAGTGGATATGTAGACTTTAATTCTTGAATCTCAGTTGCCCAATCAGAAAACACATCCTTAATATTCTTTTTATCAGCATAAGCCAAGAGGTCGTTCAGAGCAGTTTTTAGAAGTCCAACATGAGACCAATCGGTTTGTTTTACTTTATCAATTTCAGATGCATCGATATCAAAATGGGCTACAGCTTTAGCTTTAGGTGCAAATTGTTTGGGCGAGGCTGCAACTCGATCATCAAATCTAGAACCCATTGCAATAATAAAATCACAGTCTTCAACCGCATAATTAGCAAAGGCAGTACCATGCATACCCAACATCTGGAGAGATAATTGAGATTGTGTATCAACCGCTCCTATGCCCATAAGGGTGGTGGTTACTGGGATTTGAAATCGATCAGAAAAGCTTCTTAATTCTTTTGATGCCTCAGCAGCAATTGTTCCGCCACCTGAATAAATCAAAGGTCTATTGGAGGCTCTTAGATAATTATAAAAACTTTCACATTGTTGATCGCTTAGCCGATTATTTTCGATAGTCTTAAGACGTTCCCTGTAAGCGTTAATATTAAGTGTTGAATTAATCTCAAACTCTATGCTGGCTGTTTGTATGTCTTTTGGAACATCCACTACCACAGGGCCTGGTCTTCCAGAAGTAGAAATTTCGAACGCAGCTCTAAGTGTGGCAGCTAACTTTTCTTCTTTAGTAATCAAGAAAACATGTTTAGCAACAGATCCCATAACACTTGTAATAGGAGCTTCTTGGAAAGCATCACTTCCAATTGATGATCTATTAACTTGCCCACATATAACAATCATCGGTATTGAGTCAGCCATTGCATCTCTTACTGGAGTAACAGTGTTTGTCGCTCCAGGACCTGAAGTTACTAAGACAATTCCAGGCTTACCCGTTGATCTTGCATAACCAGATGCCATAAAACCAGCTCCTTGCTCATTGGCAGGAACAATCAGGGGCATCGGATTATTCTTGTGTGTTTCGTTGTATTGAAACACAGCATCATAGGTTGGCAATATAGCGCCACCACTATAACCAAAAATCGTCTCAACTCCCTGTTCTGCAAGGACTTTAACGATAATATCTGAGCCTGTTAGTATTTGTTTTTCTGCCATATTAACTCAACTTTCTTAGCATTATTTCAATCTCACAAAAGGTTGAGGAAGACACCTTACTATAAACCAAGTTGAAAAGTAATAGTGATAAGTATCTTCATTTGTTCTTGGAACCCTGTACCTGTACAATCCTTTGTCTGTATTATTAAATGAGTAAGGCACATAGATGAAACATACGATTGCAATATTACTGCAAAATGAATCGGGAGCATTAATGCGAGTTGCTTCCATGTTCTCTACTCGAGGCTACAACATTGATTCATTAAGTGTTGCTCCAACACAAGATTCAATGATTTCGAGATTGACTTTGGTAACAGAAGGGTCTGATGAAGTCATCGGACAGATAACGAAGCAACTCTATAAACTTATTGATGTGATAGATGTTCTTAATATCAGTCAACATGATCATATAGAGCGTGAATTAATGATGATCAAAATAAATGTTCATCCTGATAAAGAAGAGGTTATTAAAACTATTTT
>CAUZCF010000035.1:0-8247 GCA_963578425.1 Gammaproteobacteria bacterium
CATCAACCAGACCAGGGAAGGCCAGCTTATTGCCGCCATCATATACTTCATCAGCATCATCTGGGTCTAGGTTTGCTGCAAGGCGTTTAAAGACACCGTCCTTAATACCAATATCAACATGACTCACTTCATTTTCTGTAGGTTTAATGACTTGTACATTTTTAATAATAAGATCAAATGTTTTGTTTTCGCTCATTCAAATTCCTTCTACTGATTAATATTCATCAAACCCAAGGCTTCCTGGGTTGATTAGGTTTTTAGGATCAAATTGTTGTTTCAATGAAATTAATAGTTGTCTGGTGGCTTCGGTTCGGTTTTTTAAATAGGGATAATCTTTACCAATCTGGAAATGAATAGCCCCATTAGCCACTGACATTTTTTCAATTCGGTCTTTGATTTCATGAACCAATTCTAAGCCAATTGGATTGGCGTCATGAACTGGTACATCATTAAGATCTAGAGGGTACATTTTCTTATGATAGATCAATTGTTGGTCTTTCCATAAAAAGGTTGGTTCGTAGAGAAAAGCATTGCTTTCAATAAAAGAAAACATTCGATTCATGGTGACCCCGTACTCTTCCATTTTTGGCTTATATTCTTCCATTAAAGATTCAAAATCTTGATCGTGTTTTAACACTCTAGAAAAAGGCAATACACTATGCGTGGGTTTCCAGCGCTCACCATTAGGACCTAAAATCGGAGTTAATTCCATAAAGGGGCTTGCGTGCAGGTATAAAGGAATAGAGTTTGCAACTTCTTTACCAAATTGTTGAGCAATCTTTCTGACTTCTGCTAATTTTATTTTTGCTTCTTTGGCATTGATCCCTTCTGTTGTGAAGTGACCAGAGAAAGCAGCTTTTTTTAAAAAGCCTCTGCCTGCAACACCCATTTTTAAAAGCTGTATGAGACCATCAATTGGATTCCTTGAGGACAAATAAACAGACTTAGCAGCAGCCAGTGGGTTGGTGTTTTCCATTTCCATGATTGCAGTTTTCTGTTTCCTTGGATCCAAGCCGTGGTTATCAGAAACCACCCCTAGTTTTGCTATATCTCTCATAGCCTGAAAAAGGTGTTCAAAGTCTGGAAAGCCAAAAGAGCAGGCTGCAAATCCTTCTGGGTATTTTTTTAATTTAAGAGAAATTCTAGTTTTTATACCCAACGCACCTGAATCACCTAGGAAAAACCCTCCAATATCTGGGCCATAATATCTAAAGAATCGACTTGTTTGAGAGCCCTTACCTTGTGAACCTGTTTCAATAACATCTCCATTACCCAGAACCACTTGCAGACTTAATAGTGAATCAGCAGACACCGCATTATTTGTTCCATGACTCAGGGCATGAAAGGACATGGAGCCACCCACAGTTGATACTTTCCCAGAAAACGGACCCCAAAAAGGGGTTCTTAATCCTAGGGGTTTAAGAGTTTCATAAAGTTCAAGCCAAGTGACCCCAGGCTCAACAGTGACATACATATCTTCTTCATTAATTTCTATAGCTTTGAGGTTTTGCGTATCAATAATGAGCGTATTTTTGACCACAGGAAGGTACCCTCCGGTATAGGAAGCGCCACCACCTCTGGCGATGATGGGTACTTCATTTTTTATACAAGCTTGTGTTACTTGTATTAACTCATCAGCATTAGCTGGCCTGACAATTGCAACCGCTGGTTCTCTTGCTACTTCAAAAACATCCGTGGAATAAAAGCTCAGAGACTCTTTATCTTGAATAAGGTTATCTGTTCCAACAATATCAATAATTTCTTTTAAATTATGCTCAAGGTTTTGCATGTGAGTGAAGGTGTTTTTATTGTTATAAGAACATGATTATATCCTTTGAAGCTCTTAGATCCAAGGAGCTCAGATCTGATTTTATGTTCAAAGAATTAGAAAATGGCACCCATGATATTGTTGATGAATAATCTCAAGAGTGGTCAAAATGCATTGCGGATTTTTTAAAATAAAAAAAAATTTAGTTTTTTTTAAAAAAAAGATTAGTAATTTATTCAGAACCGGTTACTATGCATCTTTTAATCCTATATGGGAGTTTCTATTTTGAATATTTATGTTGGGAATATAGCTTGGGGGATGACCGAAGACGACTTGGAAGCAATGTTTGCTGAATTCGGATCGGTAACATCTGCCAATATCATCGCTGATAAATACTCTGGTAGATCCAGAGGTTTTGGTTTTGTTGAGATGGAAGATGATGCAGCTGCAGAAGCTGCTATCGAAGCACTTAATGAAACTGAGCAGTCTGGACGAGCAATCAGAGTCAATCAAGCTAAGCCTAGAGAAGATAGAGACTAGTCTCCGTTCTAATTCATAACACTTTACACATCTTATGATGTATAAAGTGTTTATTGTGTGTTCATATAACAAAACACAATAAGAATATGAGCAGAAAGTTCTTTATTTCTTTACCAATTTCTTTATTGTTTATTCTGTTATTGGGTTGTGAGGGTAGGACACCTGAAGAATTTGATAATGAATTTGAAATAAAGTTCAATCAATGCTTTGAAAGGGCAAAACTTAGGTGCGAGAATCTTAATCCTGAAGCTTGCGAAGAAAAGTCAAAGCAACGATGTGAAAGTTTTTTAGGAACGAAAGATAACCCTATAATAAAATGATTTATAATCATGGTATATTTTTTTGAGGAGAAAGCATGGACCAGGCAGAAACATTAAAATCATCCATTTCATGGAAGTGTAAGCACACATGGAAAAGAGCATCCGTAAATACACTTTGGTGCTTATTGGGTTGCTCAATAGGTGATTTTGGAACAATCTTCTTCTTTCAAATAACTGAAAACCCATGGGAATTCTCGGTTCTCCTAATTATGAGTCTTGCGATAATGAATGGATTGATTACTTCAATATTGCTGGAAACCTTTATCCTTTCAAGGCAGATGATTCTGATAGAGGCTTTTAAAGTGGCCATTGGAATGTCCCTCATTTCTATGATCTCTATGGAAGCTGCAATGAATATTGTCGATGTACTTTTAACTGGGGGTGCGATGTTAACTTGGTGGGTGCTCCCGATTATGCTTTTAGCCGGATTTATTACACCATTGCCTTATAACTATTTTCGACTTAAAAAATACGGCAAAGCCTGCCACTAATCCAGTTTCGAATCTTTGATTGTCCAGTTTCTAGCCCAATAGATAAAGGGTGTGTCAAAGGCTGCGATTGCTATTTTGAATACCATTTTTGCAAGACCCAGCTGAATAGCTGTTAGAAGATCAACGATGCCCCACCAAACCACTAAAGAATAAAGTGTGGTGTCAATTGTTTGTGAGGCCATGGTTGATAGATTATTTCTTAACCATAGATGTTTACCATTCGTCCAAGCTTTAATTTTATGAAAACACCAGACATCAAAACGCTGACTGATGAGATAAGCAAGCAGTGAGCCAAAAATAAAACGAGGTGTGAAATCTAGGATTCTCACAAAGGCCTCATGAACTTCTGTAGAAAAGGTTAGTTCATTTTCTGTCGAGGGGAGAAAAAGCAGTGAAATACTCAACATGATTAATATTATTACACTGATACTAAAACCCATCATAACTGCGCCATCTGCAGCTTTTTTTCCAAATTTTTCACTCATAAGATCGGTAGCAAAGAAGATGCTCGAATAAAAAATAACTCCTAAACTGGTTTGCATCCCAAAGATGATTGTAAGTTTTGGTCCTTGGAGATTAGCGAGAAGAATTGAGAGCACTATACAGGCGAGTAATCCATGTCTCCCAAAAAACCGATACATCATCACAGTAAAACCCAAATCCAGGATCAAAGTGATTAAATACAACTGATCCTGATGGGTTGAAAAATAGAGTTGGAATGATTCTGGAAACATAAACAGTTAACTTTTTTTCATAAATGGGTTTTAATTTTAACCAATCACCCAATAAACTAAAGATAAATTAAAGATAGTGTTTATTGAGACAAAAATATAGGTAACAGAATGATTACTATTGGATATATGTTTATAGCATTCCTAGCTGCGGCTTGCTTGGTCTACGCAGCAAACGCTTACTTAAAACAACCTAATAACATGCTTCTTCTAATACTTTGCCCTACGTCATTACTCTGGTTTGATTCCTTTGTAATTTCGATAGGACAATTTCTAGGGGAAGGAAATCTTCTTTTGATCGCAACATATATTCGTTATTCAGCACACTGGTTGATGTTGCCACTTCTTTTTATAGTAGCAGGAATGATTTTGAGAAGAGCTGATTTTAAATTTGCATCAAATAAATATGTTATGGGCTCATTCTGTATTCTTGCGGTGTTTTTTATAATAGAAGATTTTAGACACATTTTTATTATAGATTTTTACCCCGTGTGTTATGGCGAAACTCTCAGATATGCGACACAGGTACCGATTGGACAGGCATGTACTCCAGGATTAGAAGGTATAGGCACAAGAGTGTCCCCAGCAGCTGCAATACTTCTTACATTAATACTTCTGGCATCGGGGATAGCAATATGGATAAAACATAAGTGGCCTTGGCTCGCGGTAGGTTGTTTTATTATGTTTCTTGCTGCTCAACCAACACCAATTGGTCCAATTCTGAGCAATGCCGGTGAGCCCATATTTACTTTTGTGGTTATACTTACAGCTATCAAATTTGGAAATAAAGCTGAAGAACGAACCCTTTCTAAACCTTGAATAAATAGATTCAGGGATTGATCGACTCTCCCATATTGAGTGGAACTATTTCTATTTCTTGATCTTTTTTGAGTGCCTCTAGACCCTCGGGAATAATCGCCCAAGAATTGGTTTGGTTAAAGGGTTTAAGCTTGAATGATTCTTGACCGCTTAAAATATTAGTTTCAAGAATGCCTTGAGCATTAACGGTTGTATGAGCTTTTGCAAAAAAACAGAATTTCTTTGATTTTTTATATTCAGTTTTATTAATTGCTTTCATTTTTGGTTCAATGTCCTGACCTTGCATAAGTCTCAAAGCTTGGTTAACAAAGAATCTTAAGCCAACAGCGACAGAAACAGGGTTACCAGGAAGACCAAAGACGATTTGTCCACTCGAGAAGACCGCCATCAGTATGGGTTTACCCGGTCTGATCCAAACCTTATGAAAGAGAATATCAGCACCCATTTCAGCCAATACCGAAGGCACAAAATCAGCTTTCCCTGCAGAAACACCTCCCGTGGTAATAATCACATCTGAGCCAAGATCGATTGACTGTTGCAGCCGGTCTCTGATTTGCTCTCTCTCATCTTTTACATGAAAACTCTGATGAGTGATAATTCCGGAACGTCGGAGTGAAGCTTCTAAATATGGACCGTTTGTATTAGCAATACTCGGACCGTCTTTATTGTCTAATTCACTTCCAGTGGTCACTATGCTTACTTTTGGTGGCCTATATACCTTTATTGATTTTATGCCATTGGCAATCGCAGACATCATGACATGTGGTTCGATCGTGTTGCCTTTCTCTAAAATAACATCGCCGGCTTTAAAATCTTCACCGGCTAACCTCACATTACGCCCATTCGAGACTTTGTCAGTTATGACTAAGAATTTTTTACCGTCTCGTTCAATCGTAGTAACTTGCTCCACTGGGACCACACTATCAAAACCTTTGGGCACAACTGCGCCTGTCATAATTTCATAGGTACTGAAAGGTAAACGAGTTTCAGGAGGTGATTCACCAGCGAATATCGTTCCAATAATTTCAAGCTCGATGAGCTTACTCTCTGAAGCTTCTGCTGTTTCAGAAGAAATAAGAGCAAAGCCATCCATAGCTGAATTTGAAAACTCAGGAATTTCAGATGTTGCAAACAAATCTTCTGCAAGAACGCCATAACCACTGTGAACATCACTCTTACCAGTCTGTAAAGGCTTTATAGAGCTTTGAATGATTTCAATGGCTTGTTTGTAGCTAATCATAGTTCTGTTATATCACATTTAATCTCGGTAAATACTTTGAGCTCTTCATTTGTTATTTTAAATTACTTGCATAAACGAATTATAAATATTTAGATTTAAGTTAGAATATTTCATGAGAAATGAGCACTTCACTGAAACTAAATAGAAGAAAATTCCTAAAAGGTTCGACCTCATTAGGACTCCTTCTTAACTACGCTAATCCTAATCAAGTATTTGCTAGTGATTCATACAGAGGTTTTGAGGACCTCTACCGTAAAAAATGGACTTGGGATAGGGTAGTAAGAGGTACCCATGGGACTAATTGTGCAGGCACATGTGCCTTCAACGTTTACGTCAAAAATGGTGTGGTTTGGAGAGAAGAACAGCAAGGAGAATATGAACAAATTGGTGATGCTCCTGATTTTGGACCGAGAGGTTGTCAAAAAGGCATGCGACATCATAAATACATGTATGGTAAGCAACGTGTTTTGTATCCACTCAAAAGAACAGGCGAGCGTGGAGAAGGTCAATGGGAACGAATCAGTTGGGAACAAGCAACGACAGAAATAGCAGATAAGTTCTTAGACTATGCGATTGAATATAGTCCAGAATGTATTTCCTATGGAAGCGGCACACAAATGTCAGTCAAGATGGCATCTTTCGCAGCTCATTTAAGATTTTCAAATATCACTGGAATGACAGTACCTGAATTTTTTTCAGGGGTGGGTGATTTACCCACTGGGTCTTATATGACCCTTGGGCAGGTTTATACTGGAGATACTTTTGCTTCTGTATATAAGTCTAAATGTGTGCTTGTTTGGATGAGTAATCCTGCAGTGACCAGGATTCCAGATGCCCATTTCTTCTGGGAGGCAAAATACAATGGCACACAAGTTATCTCGATATCACCAGAATTTACCCCCACTGCGATGCACTCAAGTTTATGGCTAAACCCAAAACCAGGCACTGACGCAGCTCTGGCTATGGCAATGGTTGAAGTCATTGTAAAAGAAAAGCTTTATCAGGGAGACTATATTAAAGAGCAAACGGATTTACCGTTATTAGTTAGAACAGACACCAAAGAGTTTCTTAGAAGAGAGGATCTCTCCTTATACGGTTTACTGGCAGTGGCTGACAATGTTTATTACATGTGGGATGAAACAACGAATAAAATAGTCCAAGCGCCAGGAACGGGACGAGCAGAAAAACCTTTTGGTAGAGATCGGCGAAAACGTGGAACCTTAGAGCTTGGTGATATTAGTCCCAGACTTGAAGGTCGATGGACCGTGGATACTCTGGATGGAGAGGTTGAAGTCACCACAGTGTTCGAATTATTAAAAGAAGAATGTAAAAACTATACCCCAGAAAAGGCCTCAAAAATAACTGGCGTTAATCCTGAGGTTATCCGTAAAACTGCCAGAGTATTTGCTACTGCTCAACCCGGAATGATCTATGCAGGTTATGCATCTTGTAAGTGGTTGCATGGCGATCTTCTGCAGCGTGCTATGTTGCTTATGCTTTCACTCACCGGCAGCATTGGAAAAGAAGGGGGAGGATTGCAAGTTGCCAATGCCCCAGTAGCTAGAGGTATGAATCAATTCGGCGCTTCAGATATTGGCCCTGCTTTTCGAATTATTTCTGCAACAACATGGGATTACGATCATGCAGAAATGAAACAGTTGAATGCAAAAATATATGGACAAGAACTCGCTGATGAGATTGATAAATATTACCGTAAAAGTATCGAGGAAGATTGGTTTCCCGACTACAGTAAAAACGGATGGAAGATGGGCTTTTTTGCTGGAAATAATGGAGCCAACTGGCGAGCAACTGGAAGCTTATGGAGGAAGACTGCTTTTGATGAATTAGAAACTATCGTTTCTTTAACACCTGATATGGGTGTGACTTCAATGCATTCTGATTATGTTTTACCTATAGCACATCATTATGAGAGAAATGATCTGATGTTGCAGTCAAGGGTCCCGTATTTACAAGTTCTCAATGAAGCAGTAACCCCTTTAGGGGAAGCTGTCGATGATTGGGAGGCCAACAGGAGATTAGCAGAAGCTATCAGCAAAAGAGCCAAGCAAAGAAATGTGAAACCAATTTTGGATGCTGTAGATGGAAGAAGTGTCAGAAGGGATTACACCAAAACCCTAGAACTATATACAATGGATGGTCGTATCAATAACTCCAAAGATGTGGCTCAATTTATTATCAATACCAGTCACGGCATTCCTAAAATAAGTTTTGAAGAACTCTCTGAAAAGGGGTTTGTAAGGGTTAATGGAGTTGAAAATACCATGTGGGATAACGAAGAATCACCTTATCATACTGAAGTGGTGAAAAGTGTTGTTGA
>CAUZCF010000036.1:0-8099 GCA_963578425.1 Gammaproteobacteria bacterium
CCCTTATATAGATCAACTATAATTTTTGAACTCTTGTGAAGATTTCTAGCTCTTGAATAAAACCCTAAACCCGACCAATGACTCATAACCTGATCTTCGGTTGCGTCAGCAAGACTTGTGACCGTTGGAAACGCTTTTATAAACTTCTGAAAATAAGGTATGACAGTAACTACTTGAGTTTGCTGCAACATAATCTCAGAGACCCAGGTCTTATAAATTGACGGCGACTCCTGCCAAGGGAGATCTTTACGCCCATTTTTATGCCACCATTGTAGCAATGGTCTTGTGAGATTCCTTTGAAAACTAGTAGTCAAAAGACTTATCTTTAGTAACTAACCAAGAATTTTTGTAACGCCAATAAAAGCAACAATGAATATCATAATGTAGGTTGTGTGTACCCACAGTAGAGTAGTTTTCATGCCGTTAGTGATTGAAGATTCTAATTCTGGACTAGAACCTTCTGTGGCCAATCTTTCAAATGCCATCCCCAAAGGGAAAAAGGCAATCTCTATACCTAATATTGTTAAGTTAATTAACCCATATAGTCCTACTTTTAGTGCTATAGAGTTTGGTTCATAAGGTCCATAACCCATAAAAGAAGAAGCAGCTACAATAATTAACCCTACCCCCAATGAAGCAACGACAAACCGATTTATCTTTGAGAGTTGTTGACCCCAGGGTTTCTCTAAATTAGTAGCCCCACCGACATTAATTACTAACCACATTAGAACAAATACCCACATCAAGGTTAATGTTAAGACGCTAGGCTCTATATATCCTAATGATTTAGATAAATGAACCCCTAAAGGTAAGGCCATGACCCACATAACTCTGGGAAGGATCTCAATTTTAAGAGCCATTTCCAACATTTGGAAACGGGCCTCTACTCCTAAATTAGGGTCTGTGGACTTCTTTGAACAAAGCATTACTCCCATGTCTGTTCCTAACCAAAAAACAAACATACAAATATGTAAAAATTTCCATATCTCATACTCAGCCATTGTATAAACCCCCGCTTATTATTAGCTTACTTTAACTTCAGGTTCTATCACCTCACCGTCCTCTTGCCAACAATATAGTTCTCCTATATACATGGCTAAAGTGGCTTGTGTTTCTTCCGAAGCATTGTCAGCCTCTAAGGCGTCTAGATTTCGTTGTGCTAACTCTATTGCCCTGGGAACTCGCCAGTCTCTGAAAGCTCTGTTCTGCTCCATGTTGACTGAAACACGGGTTTCATCCAAATATTCATCAGTCACAGTAACATCTGCACCAGACCATGAAAGTCTTATCTCAGACATTTTCCTCTCCTTAAATTAAGCTGTCTATGATTATCATTTAATGAAAATAATTTGACAACTCTTTATCAAATATAAACTTTCATATACTCTACATTTAACTAACTTATTTTTGGGAACAAGCCTATGAGACCTCATGTAGAACTAATACAACAAAGTGACCTTTGTTGGCACCCTGCTGAACTTCACGCTGGCACAGGAAGGGTAATGCAAAGAAATCTCTCTTATGATGAAGAAGACGGCTCTTGTTCAACAAAACTATCTTTTGAAACTGCATGGGATCGTCCTGCTGGTTACCATGAGGCTGATACAGAATGGTTTGTCTTAGAAGGCAAAGTAAAAATGGGAGACCAAATTTTTGGGCCAGGGATGTATTGGCGAGCACCGGCTGGTTTAAAAGTTCCTGCCATGAGTGTTGATGAGGGGGCTGAAGTTCTTATTTTTAGAGAATATGGTGATTGGGGTTTTTCAGTTTCAGAAACAGATAAAAGTGATTTTATCCCTGAAGGAGGTAACACTGCCTCAGAAGAGCCTGGCAAATTAACCATTTGTGATTCTACTAAAATGGATTGGATGGATAATATCTATGAAGGTGATACACAACGTTTTTTACAACTCAAAATTCTCTATCATGACCCATCTCCTGAGGAACAGAATGATAAAGGATTTATTACTATGCTTGGTTGGGCACCTCCAGGATGGACAGATGATAGACTCATACATCATCCAATTTTCGAGGAGGCTTATACTTTAACCGGGCACCTTGATTATAACTTTGGACGTTTTACACCTGGGACTTATTTCTTCAGGCCAGCAAAAGTGAAGCATGGCCATTTTATTACGGGTGAAGAGATGGGAGCAAGCTGGATCTTTAGACTAGACGGAGCTCTCATTAATTGGGTTACTCTTAATTCAGAAGTTATTGTAAAAGGTGATGCTGTTAACTATGATCCAGAAACTCAGGGACCAGTAATGGCTGGAATTCCAGTGAGATCTAAATCAACAGGACCGTGGGATTTAGATGGTCAATAATTTCTGGGTTATTAACCACATAATAAAGTAAAACTGATGAGTGGCATAATCGACATTGTGGTTAATCTTTTTACTCCACAGGAAGTGGAGCTTGGGCAAACAGGTCTGGATGAAGACTTCAAAAAACAAGTAAGAATGCCTGCAAAGATGCGGGACGGCGTTACGATCCCTGATTATATTAAGAAAATGGATCAAGCCGGTATTGAAAGGTCATTATTAATTGCTGTCAGGGCTGGTGATATCAGAGTTCCTGAATCTTTTGAGATACCTTATGAAAGAGTCTATGATATTTGCCATCAAAACCCAGACAGGTTTTCAGGATTGGCTGGCATTGATCCATTTAGGGGTATGGAAGGGCTGAATGATTTAGAAGCTGCAGTTAAAGAATATGGTTTTGTTGGTGCTCACCTATACCCTCATTGGTGTGAATTACCACCAAATCACCGAAAGTATTACCCGTATTATGCAAAATGTTGTGAGCTTGGAATACCCATCATGATGCAAGTTGGTCATAATTTAATTTATTCAAAAAATAGAAGACTTCCCAGTGTTGGCAAACCAATATATTTGGATCAGGTGGCCATCGATTTTCCAGAGTTAAAACTTATTGGCATACATATTGGTATTCCTTGGGCTGAAGAAATGATATCGATGTGTTGGAAACACGAGAATGTTTATACAGCTGGTGATGCTTATGCACCCAAATATTGGCCAGAAGCCTTTGTCCATTATGCTAATTCATATGGAAAACATAAAGTCATGTTTGGAACAGACTGGCCCGTTATTGATCCCATAAGAGCAGTTGATGAATTTAATAATCTAAATTTTAAAAATTCATCTAAAGAACTGGTTCTCCGAGAGAATGCGATGCGAGTGTTCAACTTGGATAAATAGAGTGAAACCAAACATTCAATTACCTGATACCTACAGACACTTATCAATACCCGAAGGTATTCGTTCTGCAATGTCGAGGAATCCAAGTAAAACTGCCTATAAACATGGAAGTAACATAAGAACTTATAAGGACTTGGTAAAACGGATGGATCGGATCTCCTCTGGATTACTACATCATTTAAAGCCCTCTGAAGACCATGCTGCAATAGTTGCTAGTAATTCTATTGAATATATGGAGATAGTCTTAGGAGCCTCTCAAGCTGGTATACCTGTAGCTACAGTGAACCCTAAATTATCTGACAAAGAAATTAAGACAATATGTGATGATGCTGAAGCAAAAATCCTGTTTGTGGACAAAGCATCCTATATCACTCTGGAAAATATTGTTTTCTCAACGGTTGAAAAAATTGTTGTGATCGAAAACGAGCTTGAGGATTGGATCATGAACAGCAAGCCCCTTACAGAGAGTCCGGTTATTATGGAATGGGATGTATTCACCATGCCTTACACCTCAGGAACAACAGGGAAACCCAAAGGGGTTCTAGTTCCACATCGTTCAAGAATCCTGACTTTATTTGGAATGGCAGTTGAGTATGGTTGTTATTCTCCTGATGACCGTTTTTTAGCTATTGCCCCCATGTGTCATGGGGCAGGTATGATTTTCTCCTTAGCTCCTATCTTCTTTGGGGGTTATGCAGAAATAATGGATTCTTTTGACCCAGAGATTGTTTTAAAAACCATGAAAAATGAAAATATTACTGGGTTTTTTGGAGTACCAACACATTTCCATGGCATCCTTAGTCTTGAGCAATCTATTCTTAATAATTCAAAACCTCATCAACTTAAATCAATCATTTCTAATGCTGCGGCTCTACCCCAACAGATAAAAGAGAAAATTATTGAACACTTTGGTGAAGGTCTACTGCATGAAACCTATGGATCAACAGAAGGAGGAATTATCTCTAATCTAAGGCCTGATGATCAACTCAAAAAGTTACAATGCGTAGGGCAAGCGTTTCCTTGCACAGAAATCAAAACCCTAACAGAGTCAGGAAACATCTGTGAACCAAATGAGGTTGGTGAATTGTTTTCAACCAGTCCTTATTTATTTAACGGTTATTGGAAAAGGCCTGATGAAACAAAAGAAGCCCTGGTTGACGGATGGTTAACTGTGGGGGATATGGCTAGACAAGATGAAGACGGATACTTATATATTGTTGATCGAAAAAAAGACATGGTAATCTCAGGTGGAATTAATATTTATCCAAGAGAAATAGAAGATGTTTTATATAACCACCCTAATATAGAAGATGTGGCAGTTATTGGAGTACCAGATGAGAAATGGGGAGAGTCTTTAAAGGCATTTATTGTTGCCAATAACCCTGATGAACTACAATCGGAAGATGTGCTTTCGTTTTGTGAGCAGAATATCTCTAAAATTAAAACACCAAAAATTATCGAGTTTATCGATACAATTCCTAGAAATGCTAATGGTAAAGTTCTAAAAACCGCTTTAAAAAAGGACTCTTGATGAGTGAAAAGAGAATCACCGTTAAGTTTTATTTTGACTATAGTTGCCCTTGGACATATTTAGGTTTTAAGCGACTTATACAAACAGCAACCAGAACAGCATCAACCATTGAATGGAAGCCAGTTAAATTAGAAATAATTAAAGAACTACTAAATAAGCCATTACAAGATACACCAAACTATGTTGCTAATTATCGTGCAAAAGATCTACAAGATTGGGCGTCTTACTGCAGTCTTGATATTAAAGAACATAAAAATTTAGATCATAGAGTGTCCCTTAAAGCATCGAAAGGTGCTTTTGCTGCAATAGCTGAAAACACCATTGTTGAATACAGCGCGCAGGTATTTAAAGCATTTTTTAGTGACATGGCTGATATTGCTGATAGTGAGACTCTTGTTGAGATTGCCAAACAATTGGATATGGATATAGATAATTTTAGATTGACTATTGAGGGTGAACAAAATTATGAGGCCATATTAAAGAACACTAATGAACTTATTGATAAAGGTGGTTATGGTAGCCCCACAATGGTTGTTGAAGACCAAATGTTCTTCGGTAATGATCGAATGAATCTAGTCGAATTTGCTATTGGTCAAGCAAGCGGTAAAGTGCTTGTTTTACCAGGACAACATAACGCTTAGAAAAAAGTTTATACTATAATTATTCTATGGACTCCAATATAACAACTAGCAGAAGAAATTTTTTACTTGGCACAACTCTTTCAGGTTTAACACTTAATTACTCTTCCTCAATTCTTGGGCAAGCATCAGCTCCTTATAGGGCATGGGAAGACTTAGCACGACAAAAATGGACATGGGATAGTATCACTCACTCAACGCATGGGACTAATTGTACAGGTCAATGTGCCTTCAATGTCTTTGTAAAAAATGGTGTTGTTTGGAGAGAAGAACAACAAGGAGAATATGGTGCATCAGGTGATGCGCCAGACTACGGACCCAGAGGCTGTCAAAAGGGATTAAGGCATTCCAAATACATGTATGGCAAGCAAAGAATCTTATACCCCTTAAAGCGTGTTGGTGAACGAGGTGAAGGTAAATGGGAAAGAATTTCATGGGACCAAGCAATGTTAGAAGTGGCAGACAAGTTTATAGATCATAATCTTGAAACTGGGCCTGAATCCATCACCTGCGGGTTAGGCACACAAATGGTAATGAAAAGGGCCTCTTATGCGAGCTTACTTAGATTTGCTAATATTAGTGGTGTTCAAATGCCTGAAGCGTTTGCAGGAGTTGGTGATTTATTTTCTGGAGCACAAATTACCTTTGGGCATGTAACGCTGGGTAACACCATGGCAGAAATTTATAAGTCAAAATGTTGTCTGATATGGTTCTGTAACCCTGCAGTGACTCGCATTCCTGATGCTCATTTCTTTTGGGAAGCAAAATATAATGGAACAGAAGTTATTTCAATTTCTCCTGATTTTAATGCCACAGCAATGCATGCAAGCAAATGGTTAAACCCTAATCCAGGCAGTGATATTGCTTTAGCGATGGCAATGGTGAAAACCATACTGGATGATAAAACCTATGATGTAGAATACATCAAGGAACAATCAGACCTCCCGTTTCTGGTAAGGAAAGATAATGATAAATACATAAGAGAAACAGACATCCTGGATGGCCCAGAAACAAGAGATAATTTGTTTTATTTATGGGATAACAACACTGATAGTGTTATAGCTGCGCCGGGAACAGGTACGCCTCCGCCTCCGCCTCCAGGTACCCCTGAACATTTAATACCGCCCATGCCTTCCATTGATCTTGGTGAAATTGATCCAGCATTAGAGGGTGAATGGATTATCGAAACCAAAGATGGCCCTATAGCTGTTACCACTGTATTCGAGCTCACTAAACAAAGAGCCTCGGAACATACTCCAGAAATGGCTCAGGATATTACTGGTATTAATGCTGAAGTGATTAGAGAAGTAGCTAGGAAATTTGCAGAGGCAAAACCAGCCATGATTTATGCGGGTTATAGGGCCTCGAAGTATTTACATGGGGACTTACTCCAAAGAGCTTTCTTTTTATTGTTATGTATTACTGGTAATACTGGTAAAGAAGGGGGTGGCCTAACTATTACTAACCTAGCAAAAGATGATGCTGTTTTCCCTTTTGCTATGAGAAACCCTATAGCTGCGTTTAGGGTTGCTACTCTCTCAAGGTGGGATTATACCCATGGGGATATGAAAGAACTGAATAAAAAGGTTTATGGCGAAGAATTGGCAGAGGAACACGACCGATACTTTCAAAAATCAATAGACAATGGTTGGTTTCCTGACTATTCAAAAGTCCCTTGGAAAATGGGCATGTTCTCAGGCACAAACCCAGCCAGTTGGCGTTCCTCTGGTCAACATTGGAGAGAGAATGCGTTTGGCAAATTAGAGACCATTGTTACCTTTGCAACTGATATGGGCACAACTGCAATGTATTCTGATTATGTTCTACCTATTGCACATCATTATGAACGACATGATTTTCATTTAGAGCCTAGAACTCCGTATATGCAAGTTATTAATAAAGCGGTTGAACCACTTGGGGAGTCAGTGGATGACTGGACGGCTTATGAAAGATTATCAAAAGCGATTGCTCAAAGAGCCACGGAAAGAGATATCAAGCCGATTGATGATAATGTGGTTGGTGTTCCTTTTAAACGAGATTTTAAAAACTTCCATAACGATTACACTAGCGATGGTGCAATTAGATCAGTGAAGGATGTTATCGAATTTCTTCTGAGTAATTCAAGTGGCATACAAAAGGTAAGTTATGATGAACTTGCTGAAAAAGGTTTTGTGAGAAATAAAGGCTCTGAAACAACGGTTCACAGTAAAGAATCCCCCTATTACTCAGAGATTTGGGAAAGCGTTAACCATAAAGTGGGATACAAAACGCTCACTCATCGACAGCAATTTTATATTGATCATGATTGGTTTTTTGAATTTGATGAGGTGCTGCCACGTCATAAAGATCCCTTGGTCAACGAGGGTTACCCAATGAAAATGCTTATGGGTCATGCTCGTCATGGTATTCATAGTATGTGGAGAGATGATAGTTTTCTCTTAAGCCTCCAAAGAGGTGAGCCTGATGTCTATGTCAATCCTGATGACGCACAAAACAAAGGAGTTATAGACGGTGATTTAATTAAAGTATTTAGTATAGCTGGCTCTTTTATAGCACAAGCCAATCTGACCTCTGCCATGGGACCTAATATGCTGTATATGTATCATGGGTGGGACCCTATGATGTTTAGAGATAGACAAAACTTCGGTGCTGTTGTTCAGACTGGTGGTTTAATTAAGCCCACTTCACTAGCTGGAGGTTATGAGCAGC
>CAUZCF010000037.1:0-8067 GCA_963578425.1 Gammaproteobacteria bacterium
CCATTTGATTATTTAAAAAGTTAAGGGTTCTTTCAAATGCTAGATTAGCAGATAGTTTATGATAATCATTTCTCATTTCACAATTAAAGCCGTGTCCTGCTCCTTTATAAGAGTGGATAATTGCTTCTGGGTAATGTTGTCTGATTAAATCCACACTGGTCATAGGTATTGCAAAATCTTGTTCACCAAAATGATACATGATTGGACATTGAGGTTTTTTATCAAGATATTTTTCAGCAATAAATCCTCCATAATAACTAACAGCACAGACTGATTCTAATTCAGAGGCTGCGATATGAGTCAACATGCCGCCATAACAATAGCCAATAATTGCAGTTGGACCATCATTAAATAAAATAGCAGCATTAATGTCTTTCATAGCGTCATTAATTTCGAGCTTCTCTTTAAAGGATTTACCTTCTTCAATTTGGCTATAATCCAAGACAATATTTTTTTCGAAACGATCATAAAGTGCTGGAGCAATCACACTATAACCTTGATTTGCGTATTGTTTGCAAACAGCTTCAATGTGTTCAGTGATGCCAAATATTTCCTGAATGATGACTATGTTACCTTTTTTATTTTTTTCAGGATGAACAACATAAGCACCTAATTTATGATTGTCTTTGGAGGTAAGCTCAATGCTTTTATCTGTTATTGGCATAATGTGTCACTTTCATGGTTTATGAATGAAGATTCTATTAGAATGTTTATTATTATGGAAGTAAACGGTAAAAGAATTGTTGTTACAGGTGCTGCATCTGGCATAGGCAAGTCCATGTCAAAAATTTTTATAGAAGCTGGTGCAAAGTCTGTTGTCCTGTCTGATATTAATGAAGAAGCACTAAAAAATTCAGCAACAGAAATTAATTCACCTTATATATTGACTAATGTTTCTAAAGAAAAAGAAATAATGAGCCTTATTGATCAATCAAATGCTCTCATGGGCGGCATTGATATTTTTTGCTCTAACGCTGGGATCGGAGGAGAATCAGGACTTCTTAATACATCTGAAGCAGATTGGCAGAACATCTGGGATATTAATGTTATGTCACATATTTTTGCTGCAAAACATGTTATTCCACAAATGTTAGAACAAAAGGGAGGCTATCTTGTTAATACTGCTTCAGCCGCAGGACTCCTCACCCAAATAGGTGCTGCAGGTTATTCTGTAACTAAAGCAGCAGCAGTTAGTTTTGCAGAATGGCTAAAAATAACTTATGGAGAAAAAGGTATTGGCGTTTCATGTTTATGCCCTCAAGGTGTTAGAACACAGATGGTAGAAGATGCCCATGATATTGTCGGATCACTGGTTGGTATGGACGGTATAATGGAGCCAGACGATGTTGCTCGAGACGTTGTACGAGCAATTGAAAAGGACCAGTTTCTTATTGCCCCTCACTCCCAGGTACTTGATTATATAAAAATGAAAACTGCAGATTATGAACGTTGGATCACCGGTATGCAGAGTCTTCAGAAACAATTACTAGATAATTTTCCTGAAGCTGAGGATATGTTTAAGTCATAACTTTGTTGTTTAAGTTATTCAGCACCTCAGGAATTGCATCAACGTATCTTTGAACATCTTTAATATTACCCATACTGACTCTTGACCAATTATTAAAGTTTCCATATTTTCCTCTAATGAGTACTTTATGTTTCAGCATTTCGTCTCTAAAGTCATCAGCATCAATATTACCAAGATTTACAAACACAAAATTAGTTTGAGAGGGTAGAGCAGTTAAACCGTTCAACTGAACTGCCTCGTTGACCATTTCCCTTGCTTCAATAATTTTAGATTTTGAATATTTAAGGAAGTTATCATCATTATAAGATGCTACCGCACCAGCTGCACCTGCTAGTGAAACTGCAAACTCACTACCACCGTTTTTCTTAATAGATTCAATAACATCAGGTTGGGCAATGATATACCCAACTCGTTCGCCAGCTAATCCATATATTTTAGAAAAAGTTCTGGAAATAGCGACATTATGTCCTTCATTAACAAGACTTATCATTGAATTAACTTCAGGTTCATCTGTGATTTCATTGTATGCCTCATCAACTATAACCAATGCTTTTTTACTCATCTTGATTACTGATGTTCTGAGTTCGTTTGCATTTATCAAAAGTCCAGTTGGATTATTTGGGTTAACTATTGAGACCGAAGAGATATTTTTATTGGTTATAGATTCAATGTCTGCAAGATTAATTTCTAGATTATCTCCGTTATCAACACGAACAATAACACCACCAATATTTTGAGCATAACTAAGATGAGTATCCCAACCGAGTTGTGTTGTAACAATCGGATTCTCCCTAGACTTAACTTGAGCCAGGTAACTTAATGCTTGGGTAGACCCAGCACTCACAGTAATATTTTTTATTCCTAGATCATGTTGTTCAGCAATCATAGCAATAAGTTTTTTTATAATAGGGTCAGGATAATAAGCACCTTTAAGTGCTGATTCTTGCATGGCTTGAATAGCAGCTGGGCTAGGCCCATAATAATTTTCGTTCCAGTGTAATTGTGCAATCTCTGTCTGAGGACCGTAAATTATTTCTTGAGCTATCCCAGAAACTGGCAATAAGTTAGCTGCAACACTGGCTGTAGCTAAATGCATTGATTTAGACAGAAATATTCTTCTAGATAACGTCAATTCTACTTCCTTTAATAAATTTAGATAACTTTAACATTTAATCATTTTTAAAGTAGCAATAAAAATAAAGTGCTAAGAGTCAATATCTATTGGTCATCTTGGTCATCGTACTATCCTGAATATTTATATATAATTATGAATAATTATTTAATAAGGAATTATGAATATAACGAATCCTACTAGCTTTCAAATCAATGTTTGGAATCAAATAAAAAAAATACCCAAAGGAGAAACCAGATCTTATAAAGAGATTGCTATTGCTATAGGAAATCCTAAAGCGTTTAGAGCTGTGGCTAATGCTTGTGGTAAAAACCCAAATCCAATAATAGTTCCATGTCATAGAGTTATAGCTTCTGATGGCACAATTGGTGGGTACACTGGAGTAGGTGGCAGGAGAACTAAAAGAAGATTACTAGCTAATGAGGGAGTACTTATTGATTAATACTTGGCCATTGTGGATCTTGACAGATTTGTTAGGCTTTAGGAAGAATTTAAATGAAATCAAATATTAATGAATAATTTCTTAGCAACTCTTTTTCTCTTGTTTGGATTATTGTGCATTGCACACTACCCAGCTAAGAAAATCATGATCTGGGCTATAAATAACCTAGAGGAAAAAAAGTTGATACTTTCATTAGCTTTATTACTCTTTATTCTGTCAGTTATCTCAATATATTTAAGTACAAATATCTCTGATTGGAATTATAGAGCGGGACCGCTAATACTCTTCATACTGGGTATAGCATTAATTCTAAGAGCTTTAGCAATACTCATTTTTCCATTACAACTAAAAAAAGCTCTCCAATACATTTTAAAAAAGATACCCGTCTTTTCAACAACACTGTCCGGTGTGTTTTTAATTCTTTTATCTGCATTCACAGTTAGCCGAGATTATATTGGTCCGTTTAAAGACTTATCAGATTGTAGTAACAGTCAAGTTTTGACAGTGTACTGTCTTGCCTCTAATCCTGAAGATCTTGCACTTACTCCTGATAATCAATCATTAATCGTATCTGAATTTGGAGGCATTAGACCTTATGAAGAGCCTCAAGAGGGTAGCTTTTCAATTTTTGACTTAGCTACATCATCAATAAAAAAGATGCCTGTGATAATGGACTTAAATGTTTGGGGAGAACCTCAATGCCAAAGAAACTCAAAGACTTTTGGACCGCATGGAATTGATTTAAAAAAAAGAGATGATGGCAGGTATCAACTTGCAGTAGTTAATCACTATCCAACGGAGACAATAGAACTGTTTGAATTAAGAAAAGATGATCAATGGTCATTGATATGGAAAGGGTGTGTTAATGTTCCGACAAAATATTATTTTAATGATATTGCATTAGAAAGTGACGGGAGCTTTTATGTAACTCATATGTATCCCAGGGAGATAACTATAGCCGCATGGTTGAATGCAGCCTTATTTAAATATGCAACTGGGTTGGTCTTGTTCTGGAGTCATAGCAAATTTGAAGAACTTGAGTTTACCAAAGCCGGGCAACCTAACGGTATAGTAAAATCTGGAAATACATTGTATGTTGCAAATAATCTGAGTGATTCTATTACAGGTTATGATTTAGTTGAAAAAAAACAAATTGCTCATTTTCCAATTAACTCACCCGATAATCTTATTCTGCATGATGATTCAATTTGGGTAACATCTCTAGAGCATGAAGCTGTAGACGTTTTATCATGCCCTAACGAGCAATGTTCTTTACCATTTAATGTCTACAGTTTGTCTTCTCAAGATCTAAAATTACAAAAAGTGTATTCATTTAGTGAAGAGGTTATGGGACTACCTACCGTTGCCTTGCCTGTTGATGATAAGATTTGGATGGGTTCTTTTAGATTAGATAGATTAGTTAATTTTGATAAATAACCAAAGGTATTATTATGAAAGCATTTTTATGTAGAAAATTTGGCCCAATCAACTCACACACTGTTGATGAAGTAGATAATTTAGTTCCTGGTGATAATGAAGTGGTTGTAGATGTACACGCTGCTGGTGTAGCCTTTCCAGACGTATTAGTTGTTCAAGGACTCTACCAATTTAAACCTGACTTTCCCTTTTCGCCAGGCGGTGAGTTTGCTGGTGTAGTAAGCTCCATAGGCTCCAAGGTCAAACTGTGGAATGAGGGTGATCGTGTCATTGGCTTTAAAGGCAGTGGCGGATTTGCTGAACAAGCCATCTGTAATGCATACAACATTATGCCTCTACCTGAGACTATGGATTATATAACAGGATCAATTTTTCCATTAAATTATGGCACTTCGATCCATGCTTTTAAACAAAGAGCAGATTTAAAAGAAGGCGAATCTGTTCTAATTATGGGTGCAGCTGGTGGTTTAGGGTTAACGGCCATTCATGTAGCTAAAGCCATGGGTGCTAAAGTTATTGCAGCAGCATCATCAAATGAAAAATTAGAGTTGTGTCAATCCCAAGGAGCTGATGAGACCATCCTATATTCGAGAGATAATATGGACAGAGATTCTCAAAAAGAGTTTTCTAATAAAATCAAAACTGTAACACAAGGCCAAGGAGTCGATGTAATTTTTGATCCAGTAGGAGGAGCCTATTGTGAACCAGCACTCAGAGCTATTGCATGGAAGGGCAGATACTTGGTCATTGGCTTTACTTCAAGCATCCCTTCAATACCTTTAAACCTCGCTTTGCTCAAGGGTTGCCAGATAATTGGAGTTTTTTGGGGAAACTTTTGTGTAAAAGAACCTCTAGTCAATGCAGACAATTTCAAAGACCTATTTAAAATGTTTGAAAACCAACAAATCAAACCCTTTGTTGTAGAAACCTACCCATTAGAGAAAACCGCACATGCCATT
Source organism: Gammaproteobacteria bacterium (assembly GCA_963578425.1). GTDB lineage: Bacteria > Pseudomonadota > Gammaproteobacteria > Steroidobacterales > UBA11654 > CACPJA01. The sequence continues at coordinate 5,499 of CAUZCF010000037.1, forward strand.
GAATTATTAGCCAATCGTGAGGCCTTAGGTAAAATAGCTATTAAAATTCGTGATTAAATGAATCGCACTAAAAGCTATTCCATTTTAGGTTTTCTTACCTTATTGAATACCTTAAACTTTATAGATCGTCAGCTATTATCCAGTTTTTCTAATTACATTGTCCCTGACCTTGGGTTAACTAATACTCAATATGGAATATTAGCTGGTCTTGCTTTTATTATTTTTTACTCAATTATGGGTGTCATCATGGGGGTCATAGCCGATAGAGTGCATAGACCTAAACTTATAACTTTTGGCGTAATTCTATGGAGTTTGTTAACTGCAGCATCAGGCATGGCTAAAAACTTTTGGATGTTATTCTTTCCTAGAATATTTATTGGCATAGGTGAATCAATTTTAACGCCTTCATCATTATCATTTTTATCAGAACACTTTCCTAAAAAAAATATGGGGTTTGTTGCAGGTTTCTACTATCTTGCAGTGCCACTGGGAGTGACTTTATCATTTTATATTGCAGGTTTTCTAGGGCCTGTATGGGGCTGGAGAAATTGTTTTTATGCACTGGGTGTATTAGGTTTTTTCTTAGGAGGTTTTATGCTCTTTTTTAAAGAAACACCACAAAGAGAAGAGGCCATTAAAAATCAGACCATTAAACACGTTATAACCAAAAAAATATTTTTAGACTCAATTCGTGAATTAAGGATTATCATAAAAGAGAGTTACCCACTAAGAATGACTATTTACGGCGGTATAGCAACTCATCTTATTCTCGGGGCACTGGCTTTCGATCAACTGTGGTTAGTTGAAGATAAAGGCTTTGATAGAGCTGAAATTCTAATCATCAGTGGCACAATAGGACTGCCTGCTGGTATTTTGGGTAATTTGTTTGGCGGTATTGGTAGCGATTATTACACCAAAGTTACAGGTAAAGGAAGACAGATGTTTCTTTTTTGGTGCTTATTATTTTTTACTCCCTTTATTCTCTTATATAGATTAACTGATGACACAGGGATTATTTTCTTTTCGATGATGTTTCTTGGATTTTTTCAATGGGGATGTTTATATGGACCTATTTTTTCATCAATCCAAGATCTTGCACCAGAAAAAAACAAAGCCCTAGTTGTCGCTTATTATTTATTCTTGACTAATTTCATTGGCATTGGATTATCAACAACCGCAGCTGGAATTATGACTGATATTTTAATTGCTAATAATGTAGAAAATCCTTACTCCGTCACACTCATAACATTCCAGATACTTGCTGCATTATGTTTACCGGCATTTTATTTAGCTGGGAATGCAAGTAGCTTGTCAGCAAAAGATTAGTTTCAAATGAAGTCCAATTCTTTGTTTGAAATACGACCGTATCTTAGTTGAAGAACATCTTTAGTGTAGTTCTGTGTGTTTCTCCAAGGGTCTCTAGCTCCTTGACGAGGAAACTTCTCCGAAGCTCTTGAGACATATCCAGAACTGAAATCCAACCATTCACCATCAATAGCAATTTGACCATCTGGGGTTGGTTGGCAATACTTATAACCGTTCTTATCCATATAGTTGAGTAATCTACAAACATATTCTGCTGTTAAATCTGCCCTTAGTGTCCAAGAAGCATTGGTATAACCAAAAGTAAAAACTGCGTTTGGCACATGGCTAATCATCATGCCTTTGTAGGTCATCGATTTAGATATATCAATATCCTTACCATCAACAGTTATACTAATATTGCTGCACACAATCATATTCAGTCCTGTTGCTGTGACAATAATGTCGGCTTTAAGTTCTTCTCCAGATTTTAGCTTTATTCCATCATTTGTAAATTCATCTATATGCTCTGTTACCACAGATGCCTTGCCATCATTGATAGCATTAAAAAGATCACCATCAGGCACTAAACATAATCGTTGCTCCCAAGGATTATAAGGAGGTGTAAAGTGTTTATTTACATCAAAACCGTCCGGCAGATGGTCTTTAACTAGATTAATCAAAAAAGCCTTAACTTTTTTAGGGTATTTCCTGGCTTTTTTAAATCCCCAGGATTGTAAGAATATATTTTGCCAACGCATAACATAGTAGGCAACAGTATTATTAGTAATTTTTCTAATAAAATTCCCTATAGGATTTTCATTCGGTCTAATCATATAATAAGTTGGCGAACGTTGGAGCATTGTTATATGTTTAGTTTTTTCAGCCATGGAGGGGATCAGTGTCACAGCTGTTGCGCCACTTCCAATTACGACTACTCTTTTGTTTAAGTAATCTAGGTCTTCAGGCCATTTTTGTGGGTGGATAATTTGGCCATCAAAATTATCACTGCCTTTAAATACTGGGTCATAACCCTGGTCATAATCATAATAACCAACGCATAAATATAGGAAATCACAAGTCAAAACACTTTTTGAGTTATCCAGTTTATTTTTATAAATAACGGACCATTGGGCTATGTCTGATGACCATGAAACAGACTCAACATGTGAGTGGTATTGAATTTTTTCTTTTATTTTATTTTCATCAGCAATTTCATGAAGATAATCTAGGATCGAACCTCCATCTGCTACTAATTTTTCTCCCT
>CAUZCF010000038.1:0-8059 GCA_963578425.1 Gammaproteobacteria bacterium
CCATCACTGACCGTGATTTCAACAAGATAGTAGTTGTCCTGATCGCTGTCCTCAGGGTTCTCATAATCAGGAGCGTTTTTAAAACTCAAAGCCCCGGTACTGGCATCGATGACAAAGAGGGTTTGATCCGCACCACCGGTGATGGAGTAAGTGAGAGTATCACCATCACCATCGGTGACCATAATGTTTGCTACTGCAGTGGTGTTTTCATCGATAGAAAAGTTGGTATTGGCTTGAATTATTGGGGCATCATTAATGTCCACAGTCATGAAATTTGCGGCGGTAATGTCACTAGCGTTAGTGTTTGCAATCATTACTAAGTATTCACCGGTGGCGGTGATACGAACTAAGGTATGACCTGTGTAATCATAGTGGAAGTTGTACCCGCCAACTTGGAACGAACCAGCCGTGCCTTGTTCAATAGTAAGTTCAGCAAAGGTCAGGCTGTTATCCAAACCAATAAGGTCAACACCATTTTCAAAATCATGAATGAAATTAGTTTGAGGGAATATATAGCTAGATGAGCCATCGCCTGCACGGATCACAAAAGTGTCTTTACCATCACCCCCAGTGAGGATGTCTTTCCCGGTACCGCCATCAAGGATGTCGTTTCCAGTTCCGCCATTGAGTGTGTCATTGTCTTTTCCACCATACAAAGTATCGCTGCCTGCACTGCCCTCTAGGGTATCGTTACCTTCATAGCCATAGATCGTATCGTTACCAGTACTGCCAGACAACTTGTCATTATTCCCAGTGCCTTCAAGGATTTTATTGACAGTAATTACATAACCCTGACTGACATTGCCTCCATTACCATCACTGACCGTGATTTCAACCAGATAGATATTGTCCTGATCGCTGTCCTCAGGGTTCTCATAATCAGGAGCGTTTTTAAAACTCAAAGCCCCGGTAATGGCATCGATGACAAAGAGGGTTTGATCCGCACCACCGGTGATGGAATAAGTGAGGGTGTCGCCATCGACATCGGTGGCAGCGATATCAGCTACCGCCGTGGTGTTCTCATCGACAGCAAATTCCATTATCCCAATCAGTTCCGGAGCATCGTTCACCGGAGTCACCGAGATGGTGACCTTTCCAGTATCGGTTAAACTGCCATCGGAGACGTTGTAGGTGAATGTACCAAAGGTAGTGGTGTCATCATTGAGGTTGGCATCTGGGGTGAACATCAGACCGGTGAGTTGCGAGATGGTCAAGGTGCTGTTGACAGTCACTTCAGTGCCATCAGCCATGGTTAAAGTACCGCCCGTGGGTACTGCAGTTACCGTAATCGTTAAACTGTCACCATCGGCATCGCTGGGTGCACTGATATTAAGGGCAGTGTTCGTGGCATCCTCATCCATGTCGACCGTTTTATCGGCGGCTGCCATTGGCATTGTATTGGTAGGAGGAGGCTTGACAATTAGCTCACCACCCCCGCCGCTACTGCAGGCGACTAGGGTTAAGGAGGCTAGACTGGGAAAGGTAAGAGTATTGAGACGTTGATTGGATTTATTTTTGGGAGAAGTCATTTGATTATTAAAGGGTGCAACTCTTATCAGTTAAACCAAAGATGAATTTACCAGTCCATTTTTTCGCCTCTTTTAACTCTTTTCCTGTCTCTTTGTGCTCAGTTACGATGCACTCAAAAGATCCTTGTTCTATTTTATTGGCGAAAATAATATCCAATAAAGAACCCCTATTGGCTTTTTCAATGTAACATTTTGCCTTAACCTGACAATCTTCTTTTGTTTCGAATCTCCCAATGTATCTCGATTCATTACTGGAGGGATATACATATGCAGACCATTCATCTGCCCAACCGTTAACGCTTAACAGTAGTGCTGATATGAGGAAGAGTTTTTTCATTGAGCTCTCCCTGTTTAATCTAGTTCTGGTTTAATTGGTATTTTTAATTCCATCAGTAAAGCATTGAATGAATTGGCTATATTCTTTATCATCTTCCTTATAAATATCCTGCTGTTGTAAGTCTCTTCATGATCATTTGATCAACACCTTTATTTATACACCAATTTTTAAGATCAGATTGATCTAACTTAAAAGTTATAAAATATTTTAAATTACCTGCATCTGGAGCTGCAGAATTTATGCTTCCACACGCAAAACAAAAAAAAGCATACACATTTAAACCTGTGTGGTCAGTGTGGCTAGGCCATACAAAAAATTTTGTCGATGTATCGTGTTTAGCATCATGGTTTACTTGATCTGTCTCTCCACAAGCTTGGCAAGTTACTTTTAGTAATGACATTAATCCCCCTAATTTTTTTGTATCGTCACAGCAAAAGCAACGAGAAGACTAGCAATTAAGATTGGTTGTTTCATTTAATCATAATCTTCATGATTTATGATACCGCTAAACAACAACCCATTAAAAAATAATTAGAATAAAAAATGTTTCATCATAATTTGTCAGGGTTGTGTGTAAAGCTTAAGATATCTTCATCTATAGGCGACCAGGAATGTGCCGATGAACTGTAAAAATTTGAATCTATCTTCAACCATGAAGAATCATCTAAGCTACCGGCTTTTACAAGTTTCACTTCCGGCATTTCATTGATAAAACTCAACACAGGTGATCCGCATTCCCCACAGAATCCTCTGCTCATATTTCTCCCGCTTGCAGTTGGTGTTGTATGAAATTTCAACTCTCCTTTCATCATTATGGCCTAAGTGGGTAGCATTAAAATAGTGGCTTTTCCGCTGCCTGTGGATTTTTGGCAATCTAGACAATGACAATGATGTGAAGATATTAGATTGGACTTATTAAATTCATACTTTATGGTTCCACACAGGCAACCACCTGATTCACATTCATCACTCATTTCTAACTCCTTTTTCATATAGTTCTCCTTACCTATTCTATTCAACTGTATCTCTTCACTATTAATATTAGTTTAACTATAAAAAATAAAAAATACTGATAGGATATTTTTTTTATAGAATACTTATTCTAATACAATTAGTTTCCTTATCATGACAGAAAAAACCTACCCTAAAGTTGGTGGTCGATCAGCAAAAATCACCTTGGTTCTCTTAGTTATTGTCTACATGTTTAATTTTGTTGACCGTCAAATACTTTCTGTCCTTGCAGAGGATATCAAAGCAGATCTAAACATTACTGATAGTGATTTAGGTTTTTTATTTGGAACAGCTTTTGCCGTTTTTTATTCTATTTTTGGAATACCACTTGGGAAACTCGCCGACTCTTGGTCAAGAAAAAATCTACTTAGTATAGGCTTAGCCACATGGAGCTTGATGACGGTTCTTTCTGGAACAGCAAAATCATTCGGCGCTCTGTCACTATATAGAGTTGGTGTTGGTATTGGTGAATCTTCTGCAAGCCCATCCTCCTATTCTATTCTTTCAGATTATTTCTCACCCAAAATCAGGTCAACAATACTATCAATCTATTCGAGTGGTGTTTATTTAGGTGCAGGAATCGGTCTATTTCTTGGTGGCTGGATTGTTGAAGTATGGACCAATACATTTCCTGATCCGAATCTAGCCCCCTTAGGTTTAAAAGGTTGGCAAGCAGCGTTTATGTTGGTTGGTTTTCCTGGGATTGTTTTGGCCTGCTTTACCTGGCGTATTAAAGAACCAAAAAGAGGTGGCAGTGAAGGTATTGAATCTCTTCAGGAGGAATCCTCACCATTTAAATCAATGCTAGATGAGTTTATTGGTCTATCGCCTTTAATTATTTTGCAGGATAAATCACCATTAAAAGCTTTACTTATTAATGCAGTCATTGCTTCTCTGATCAGCTTGACTTGTTACGGATTGTATCTAATAACAAATGATCTTATACAGTGGCTGGCCTTTGGTGTAGGGCTTTATCTTCTAAGTTGCTGGATTCAAGGACTTAAAAACAGAGATCCAATAACCTTTGGTTTAATTTTCAAAACAAAATCTTTAATTTTTGCTGTCATAGGCTTCCCATTTATTGCATTTGTTACCTATTCGATGGCAGCCTTTGGTCCAGCTTTTTATATGCGTAATTTTGGTATTAGTGAAGGAGAAGTTGCCACTATTCTTGGTTTAATCACAGCAGTATCAGGAACAGTCGGGGTGATACTTGGTGGTTATCTCGGAGATAAGTTAAGAGCAAAATATATAAACGGCCGTCTCTACGTTGGGTTCATGGTTATAGCTATAGCAATACCGACTGGCCTAGGTTTTTTATTTACTGAATCACTTAAAATGTCATATTTATATTATTCAATCTTTCAAATTGCTACCCCATTGTGGGTAGGTATCGCACCGACCACAGTGTCAGACCTTGTGTTACCAAGAATGAGAGGAGTCACTGGAGCCTTCTATATCCTCATGGTTAGCATGTTAGGTTTAGCCCTTGGACCCTATACTATAGGTAAATTAAGTGATATTTTTCACACTAACGGTTACAGCGAAGCTGTGGCATTAAAACACGCCCTAGCATGGGGTTTAACGGCTCTTTCAATCACATTCGTAGCATTAATTGCATCGTGTTACTACCTGCCGAAAGAAGAACCCACAAAACTCGAGCGTGCTAAAGCTCTCGGAGAATCAATAGATTAGTTTTTTTATTTATCATAAATAATTATTTCTTTTTAACACCTAATCTTAAATCAAAACTAATAGGACCTTTTTGACAATGCTCTGCTGAAACTGCTTTTACTTTTTGAAGAAGTGTTTGTGGCATATTCATAGTTAAGCGTTGATTCATATCAATATGAGCAACAATGGTTTCTGATATAGATGATAACTCTCCATCTTTATTTAGTAAAACACCCACTACATGTATTAATTTATGATTGTAATCATGAATCCTAAATCTAGGATATATTGTCTCGCCCTCAAGAAACTCTTCTAAATATCGAATGCTGTCCTCGATAGCAAAACATGAAAACCCCTGAGTAAAATAATCTTGACTAAACCCTAATGACTCAAATAGAGATCGTGAATAGACATCAAAAGTTTCAAGATAATAAGCAACATTCATATGGCTATTAATATCGCACATCTTAGCTGTCACTATCTTTGAGGGAGCTTTGTAGGGAAACAGTTCTTTTAAGTTACTCAAAAATATTTTACTTCATGGTTTTAATATTCATTTTAATTTCAGCACTGAACACAAGCTCATTATCATCATCAGTAATCTTAACCGGTACTTCAACCTCACCTTCTCAGTTCCAATCAAGTTCATTTCCATCAGCTATTGCGGTTAAGTTCGTTTTAGCCTTCTTTAAATATTTCACAGTCATTCCTGAAGGAATCCATCGTTTATCTTGAGGGAGTGATACTTCTGTCATTAATCCTCCTGCAAGCTCTGCCATATTACACATAGCTATAGCGTGTACAGTTTTAAGATGGTTCGTAACAGCTCTTCTCTTTTTCATAAAAACCACACATCGATTCATTTTAAGTTCCTTTATTGAAGGCTTGATTGAAGAAAAATAAGGGGTCAGAAAACAGACCATTTTACTAAAAATAACCCTCCCTAAAGGAAGATGTGTCAGACTTTGGTATAGTTTTAGTGTTTTATGCATCTTAATATTATTTCATAACTAATAAATGTTAGATAGAAAATGAGCTTACAATCTAAATTATTATTCCAGAAGAGCCCCAGATTAACTAAGAGGGACTTTCTTAAATACACCTCAGGGGTATTATCAACCGCTATCCTCCCCTACCCCTATCAGCTAGCATTGGCTAAGGAACATTGGGATGTCATTATCATTGGAGGAGGCACAGCAGGTCTGCCTGCAGCTATTTTTTCGGCTCAAAAAGGCTTAAAGGTTCTTGTTATTGAAAAAGCCTCAGTGATAGGAGGAACTTTATTCTTATCCACAGGTCAAATTGCAGGAGCTGGCACTGTTTTTCAACAGCAAAAAGGAATTATGGATAGCCCTGATCAACATTATGATGACATTATGAGAATCAATGGCAATACCTCCGATCCAGATCTAACAAGGATTGTGGCAGAAAATGCCGGCACAACGATCAATTGGTTAGCAGCAAATGGTTATAAAATATTTGATCATCATCCGGTTACAAAAATAGCCCATGACCCCTTTAAAGTAGAAAGATATATTCAAGGTCCAATGGGAGGCATCTCTATTTTAAATGCTATAAAACCAATCGTTGATCAAGAAATTACTAAGGGCAACATTACAGTTCTGTTAGAAACCAGTGCTGTAGATTTAATGCAATCTAAAAATGGGGCTATAACTGGTGTTATCACTCAAAACAAAGAAGGAAAAATAATGGACTACAAGGGTCATAAGGTGATCCTTGCCTCAGGAGGATGTGCGTCTAACCCAGATCTCTATGAAGAATTGCATAACGTACCGCTTTATTGTCAAATGGCTTATCCAAACAGCCAAGGTATAGGTTTAATCTTGGGTCAATCAGTGGGAGGTTATCTTCGAGGTGGGGAAAAATACTCACCTTTGTATGGAATGATCCTTACTGACGATAAAATACCATCCACCATGTATGGATTGACTAAAAACATAATTGAGCGACTACCTTGGGAAATCCTTGTTAACTCAAAAGGCAAACGTTTTGTTCAAGAAGATCATGAGAGTGTTGATGCCATTGAACACGCTATTATGGAACAACCCGCTCATCGGCATTGGGCTATTCTTGATCAAAACATGATCGAGGAGATGCCCCAGTTAATTTACGGATGGCCAAATAAAAGAATCATGACTGAATCAAAAAAACAAAACATGATCAAGCAATATGGAAGTATCAGAGAATTAGCGATAAAAAGTGAGCTACCCGCACTCAACCTTGAATCAACAGTGCAAGAGTATAATGATAATCTAGAAAATAACCGTGACGACACTTTAGGGAGACAACACCGACCCCTACCGATTGAAAAACCACCTTTTTATTCAATTAGAATGAGTGGATGGAGTTTATGTTCCTTTGCAGGATTAGCCATAAACAAGAACTTTGAAGTCATTAAACCTAGTGGTGAACCAATTAATAATCTTTATGCAATTGGAGAAGTCATTGGCTTCGGAGCAACTTCAGGGAACGCTTATGTTAATGGCATGGGTGTTACGCCGGCCATTACCTATGGCAAATTACTAGGCGAAAGTATTAGAACGATTTAATTTCTAGTTGAAGCCAAAAATGATTTTTGGGTTATTAACCATCCTGTGTAAAAAACTAATGAGAAAGCAACTGTACTAATGAGCAGCTTTAAATCAAAAGGAATAGCTAGGAGATAGGTTTGAGCTAAAGACAGAGTTCCAAGACCGTTTATATATACACCAAAGTTTACAATTAGATGCCATAAGAGCACACTTGAGAAACCACTTAAAAGCAATGACCCTGCTGTACCTTTATGCAACACACGTGATAGCAAACCAATTAGAATCATTGTTCCGTATACATAAATCATTGTTTGACCATAAAAGCCTAGTATCAAATCAGAGAAGAATAATATTGATACCGGAAGGAGCATTTGCAAAGATTTGTGTTCAGTCATAAATGGTAAAAATATTGCCATGGCAACAATAGGTGTGTAACTAGGAGGCATAATAAACCTAGCTAAAAAAACACATATTACAATTAATATCGTCGACTTTAAAAATTCAGAAATACTCATGATTGTCCCTAATTTTTAAACCAGATTATAACAGAGGAAATCATAAAAAATAATGAATTATTAATCTGTACTATTTAGAAAAAACTAATTTAAATTTTTCAACCAACACCGGCATATCATCTGTGCAACTTCTTCCATAGTCTTTTAATACACCATTCCAATAATTTCTATGCAGTGGAATCCAAACATCTGGGTCTCTAACTGGGGGACCATCAATACTAGTTACCTTTGAGTCTATATCGCTAAAATTAGTCTCAAACACCTCAGTAAGCTGAACCACTAATTCAGGCTTCCCATCATATGAAAGTAATATGATGGGAAGACCTTCATAACTCATTGGTAAATTTTCAGCTGTCATAATCCAGGGCAATGAAAAAGTTCCAACTTTTTCTCTTGTTTTTATAAAGTTAATAATAAGACCTGTTGTCTCCTCATCAATCC
>CAUZCF010000039.1:0-7642 GCA_963578425.1 Gammaproteobacteria bacterium
CCAGTTCACCTGCAAGTGTGGCAAAGACTACATTTTGATTTTTATCCAGCACTACAAGAGCAGGAATTCCCTCACTGATAGGATTTCCATATCGTTCAGCGATATCTATATTTTTATCCCATTCACCCACATCAACAGGAACCACAATGAAACGATCATCTAACCATGCTTTGATATCTTCTCTGGCAAGATATGCTCCAAGAGTTCTGCAATCTGGACACCAATTACCGCCCATTTCAAGCAAAATATGTTTACCAGATTCTTCTGCTAGCTTGACTGCTTCAGCGATATCCTGATGAGCATCAGCGGTCTCATCATAGGGTCGATATTCGGAGAGTGACCAACCATTAGAGCAGAACAGTAGTGCAGATATTAGTATTATTTTTTTCATATTATCTATGGCTACTCTTTATCTGATAAACGTATGCTGGAGGCATATTTTTCATAGTAAATCCAAGTAGCTCTGAGCTTTTATTATATTGGTCCAAAACCTTTTTTGATATTGGGCAACGAATAAAATAGGTAACGATGGAGACGCAACCTTGTGGATGCAGTAGTTCGAAAACTACATCTAAAATAGACAACTGTTGTTCTTGTTGCATGAGCACCAATGGCAGGCTACAAACAATGTGTCTCACTTCACAGATCCCTTGAGCTTGGAGTAATTTCTTTGCATTTGACGCATCTTCTGCAAAGACATTAGCGTTTTTGTATTTATGACTAAGATAGTCGGCAAAGTTTTTATTCTTTTCAATCAGTATTAGCTTATCTTCTGGAACTTGCCTTTGCAGGATACATTCGGTGATAGCTCCCATACCCGAGCCTAGCTCCAAAATATAACCTTCATCCATTCCTTCAAGATGCGCTGTCATGAGCTTGCCTGTTTCAGTGCCAAAAGGAAACAAGGCTCCGATTTCAGTTGGATTTGCTAACAAATTTTTGTACCAGATACTTTGGTGCATGAACTCATCCATTTTAATAATATTTTTCATCTAGTTTTCCTTTTAACTTATATTAAATATAAAATATGAAACGATCAGTAAAATAATTAATAGTATGAAAGAATCATTACGAGATTTTTGACTCTCAGTTAATTTTTTCATTGAATTATTCCTTTGGAAATAACCATGTGAATATCTTGAGTATTGCTGATGGATTCCAAAGGGTTACTATTTAGAATAACTAGGTCTGCTAACTTACCTTCATCAATCGTTCCCATCTGATTCTTAATACTGAGAAATTCGGCAGGAGTGATGGTTGCTGAACGCAGCACTTCCCTTGTTGTCATTCCCGCCTCAAAGAGTAATTCAAGTTCTTTGTGAAGACTAAAGCCTGGAGTGAGATAGCCAATCGGTGTATCCGTTCCTGCTATGATCTTAACTCCCTCTTGATTCATTATATTAACCAGATTTAAGCTCCACTTATCAAATATTAAGGCATTGTCAGTAACTGCTAGATTGGTTGATTTTATAGAACCTTCTTGCCAGTTGTTTCTCGCTTTTTCAGGAAGGTATTGGTAGGTCTCTCTCCACTCTGGGTCAGCATAAAATCTTCTTGAATCGAGAGTATTAATGGTGAGGGTTGGGGTTTGAAAGACTCCATACTCTGCTAATTTCTTGATAATTCTCAAACACCTCTTCGGGTCATGATTATCAATCGCATAATATCTTTGAGATGAATGTATTTGTGTTCTCAGAGCAGAGCCTTCAATGGCGTTTTCATTTTCTAGTTGTGTTCTTCTTTTAGTCAGCAATTCTGGGGCATCAAGTGAGCAGGCAAGATCCATATTCCTGACATGCTGCATACCACCAAGCCCAGCCTCAATGGCTTCTTCAAGATCAATGCTAAGAGGTATGTGCCCTGTGACTCTAAGATTATTTTCCTTGGCAATTTGCAATAACTCCAGATAGGTATCTTTTGAGAGCATTTCATACGATTTTAGAAAAGTGACACCATTGTCCAGCAGGCCATTTACCACATTTTCAATATCTGAGCTCCCATCAATGCCAATAGAGAGTTCAGGGAAACCGAGCTCCTTTCCCTTATAAACACGGTCTCTACCATCAATTAACGGACCGGCATAAAAGAGTCTGGGTGTGTTATTGGGGTTTTCTTTGATGTAATTTAGTGATGGCTGAAGTTTTTCAATAACAGCTCCTGTATCTCTAATACTAGTGATCCCATTTTTTAGAAATAAATTGAAATAGGTTTCATGATCTATTTCTGGAATAAAGGTCAGATGCACATGGGCATCCCATAAACCGGGTATAAGAAACTTACCGCTTCCATCGATTACTGTATGGCTATTCTCCTGCTCTTTGATGCTTTCATTAGGATTAATAATCGATTGTATTTTTCCATCTTCAATGAGTACTGTTTGTTTAAATCGAACAGGATTTTCTGCATCAATGAGGGTGATATTTTCAATAATAAGACTTGGATGAGCAACTATCTCCATGGATAGAATAAGACTCAAGATAACCGTTAATATTTTATAATTCATAAACCCTCCGAAATAACAAAATCCCTTAATGAGCAATTCTTAATATGCTGCATGGCATTCTGATATTCATCTCCATCATATACCGATTGTGCAATTTCATAACTAGGAAATTCTACCAAAACAGTTCTTTCAAGTTTTGCATTCTCTTTTCTAATCTGATTACCGCCACGGACTAAGAATTTACCACCATATTGCTTCACAATCGCAGTGGCTGCTTTCGCATATAGCTCAAAAGCTTCCTGATTATGATATTCGCATCTAACTATCCAATAACCTTTCATAAGGCCATACCTCCAATCCATGTATTGCATTTCTGATGTCCATGCTTAAATTTACACTCGCGACCTTCTTTTTTTCCTCTAAGTTAAATAAATTGATGGTGGATGGTGAAGAGCCAACGGCGATTAGCTCTTGATCAACAAGACATAAACCTCTAGCAAAACCTTGGCGGGCAATACGACTATCATCCAAATTTGTGTGTGTTAGTTCAGTTTCATCATAAGTAGGGATTTTAAAATTGGTTTCAGCACCATCACGACCCACAGCTCTGACGCAGTCACTTTTTGTATCATTAAAAAGAACACCTTGTTTGAACGGTCTTGCATTATGTGTACCTGCAGGCAGAGAGCAATATTCTTTGGCATTGAGATCGCTGTCCATGTGTATCAGTGCATCAGTTCTGAGGCCACTTACAAATAAGCCTTTTTTAGAGCATCGAACATTATTAAGGTGAAGATTATTTGCCATCTCAGGGCCATCTTTAGACAAAGGATCAAAGAGCTGAGATTTCCACCCTTTAGCGCCTTTTCTTAAATGAATACCTCTGGTAAATTCATCACGATTAAGGTCAAAGACCAATAAGCTGTCATAGCCCGTAGAGGTAACAAATAAAAGATTTTCAAATTTATTGATTTCATGAGCATGTCTTAAAAAAGTATTTTTATAAGAACGTTTAACATTAAACTCTTGATCATAAACAAAGAGTTCATCACTGGCCGCTACAAAAATTTCACCCCCATTAAATTCAATGCCACGTAAGCCTCGATCCCAACCACGTCCAGTAAAATCAATCCCAGAATCATCCCAGTCAACCATAATTTCAGCAACCTGATTTTCAAAATCAACAAGATAGATGCCGCCGTGACTTTCGCCTTGTTGGCTTCCTCTGACAACTGAAGTAGCTATGAGTGTTGGTAATGTTTTCATTTTTTTATTGTAATCGAAATGGAATTACACTTTAAAACTAAATTGGATAATTTCTATGGTAAGGTTTGTTGTTATGGTTTTGATTAAACAATGCAGTTTAGCTGCTTTTTTTGTTTTAGTCTCAGCAAATTCTTTTGCCAATGACGATATTTCAGACATTTATTGTGGCAAATTACTAAATGTTGAGAACGGACGAGTACTCGAAGATATTTTGATCAATATAGATACTAAGAGTGAGAAAATAATCAGTGTTGTTAAGGCTAACTCTAGAAATATTAGTAAAACTACTTTAAATCTTAGTGATCACTTCTGTCTGCCTGGGTTAATAGATATGCACACCCATATTTCTGAGAAAAGCTCTGGTGTAATGAGTGATTTCCTTGATCGTTCACAAGATCAACAGCTGGCGATCGCTCGAGTAAATGCCGCCATAACTTTGCAAGCAGGATTTACTTCGATTCGAGATCTGGGTGTCTATATAGCGTGGACAGATAAACGATTAAGGGATGAGATCAATCAAGGATTAACCAAGGGACCAAGAATACAAGTTTCAGGTTATTATCTCACCATCCCAGGAGGCGGAGGCGACATTGATATACCAGGTTATAGCGGTGAAGTTCCTGATCATATTCGGCTTGGTGTAACCAGGGGAGTTGATGAATTTAGACAAAGAGCAGAAAATGCGGTTGCAGGTGGAGCAGATCTTTTGAAGATGATTGCCTCAGGGGCTGTTTTGGCTTATGGAAGCTTGCCTGGAAGTCCGGAAATGAATCAGGATGAAATTACAGCTGTGGTTGAGGTCGGTCATCAATCAGGCGTTAAGGTTACCGCTCATGCTCATGGAGCAGAATCTATTAAGCAGGCTATATTGGCTGGGGTTGATAGTATCGAACATGCCTCCCTGATTGATAATGAAGGCATAAATCTAGCAAAGGCAGAGGGCGTTGCTTTATCCATGGATATTTATAACGGAGATTATATTAATACCGTGGGGGCAGCTGAAAATTGGCCAGAAGAATTCTTAAGGAAAAATAGAGAAACCACAGATCTGCAAAGAGAAAATTTCACTAAGGCCCATAAAGCTGGAGTTATCATAGTTTATGGAACAGATGCAGGCGTTTATCCCCATGGGGATAATGCTAAGCAATTTGCTTACATGGTAGATCGAGGGATGACTAATCTTGAAGCAATTCAATCAGCCACTATTGCTGCTGCTAAAGTAATGGGTTGGGAGGATCAAGTTGGCATAATTAAACAAGGTTATTTTGCAGATCTGGTTGCTGTAAGAGATAATCCATTGCTAAATATTCAGGCGTTAGAGAGTATCAATGTAGTCATTAAGGGAGGCAAGTTATACCAAAATAACTAGTGTATGAATATAAAACGGATATCCCTCTTAATATTATGTCTAAGTAGTTTTTTAGTAGCTCAGGTTAAAAGTGCACCAACAATTGAAGCTCCTGAGGTCGTTCTGACGAGCGTGCCTTTTGAAGTCTCTATTACTGATTTTGAACCGCAACGAGTATGTGCATACCAATTAAGAATTAATGATTTTATCTTTGACTCTACAGTATGTAGTAGTGATGAATTGAATTTTGAATATCTTCTCATAGAAAAAAAATCTGATAACCAATTAGAGTTACTTTTAGACCAACAAGAAATAGCCACAGAAGAAATTAATGTTCTGTGGGGCTGGATATCACTATTGCCGCCTCTGGTTTCGATTTTAGTTGCACTCCTTTTTAGAAGTGTGATCCCTGCTCTTTTTTTGGGGGTATGGATCGGTTCTTTTTCAATCTTAGGACTTGAGATTGGTGTGCTGGGGCAAAGTTTCTTGGAGGTTGTTTCAAAGTATGTCAAACAAGCTTTAGCTAACCCTGATCATGCTGCAGTAATAATTTTTAGTCTTATGATAGGCGGGTTAGTGGGGATTATTTCAAAAAATGGTGGGATGCAAGGCATTGTCAATGCTTTAACAGGCTACACCAAAACAGCTAAAAGAGGGCAGTTAATTACTGCATCCCTTGGTCTGGCCATCTTTTTTGATGATTATGCAAACACATTGGTTGTTGGTAATACCATGAGGAAAGTGACTGATAAGTTGAAGATCTCTAGAGCAAAGCTAGCGTTTCTTGTTGATGCCACTGCTGCACCAGTTGCATGTATAGCCTTGATTACAACGTGGGTGGGTTATCAAATAGGAATGATCGATGTCTCAGTGGGACAGATTGATGCCATTGATCAGTCAGCTTATTCAATTTATCTGAATTCAATTTTGTACAGTTTCTACCCAATATTTATGTTAGCGTTTGTTTTTATAATCGCAGGTTCAGGTAGAGATTTTTCAGTGATGTATCAGTACGAGATTGCTGCAAGACAAGGCAATGATAAATCAGTTCAAGGAGCTTCAATGGGATACACGAATGAGGCAGAATCAAAACAGCTTGAACCCAAAGATCCTTCAAGAGCGAGGGCTATCAATGCTTTTTTCCCAATTTTAATATTTATCATAAGTGTCATTGGTGGGCTATATACAACAGGAGAAGGTGACTCAATTCAGGATATTATTGGGTCAGCTGATGCTTATCAAGCACTCTTGTGGGGTTCATTGATAGGTGTGATGACGGCTTTTGTTTTGACCCTATTCCAAGGCTTATTAAGCTTGGAAGAAACTGTTCAGTCTTGGTATGAAGGGGTAAAATTCATGATTTTTGCAATTATTGTTCTAATCATGGCGTGGTCTTTGGGTCAAACAACTGAAATACTGCAAACTGCTCAATACCTTGTGTCTATCTTAGGCGAGTTTCTTCCTGTTCCTTTAGTTCCAACCATAATTTTTATTTTGTCTGCAGCCACAGCTTTTGCTACAGGAACCAGTTGGGGCACAATGGGTATTTTTTATCCCATTGTTGTTCCTTTGGCATGGCAAGTGCTCTTTTTAAATGGAATGGCAGATATGGAACACATGTATATTATCTATTCCTCAGTGGCTTGTGTTTTGTGTGGGGCAGTTTGGGGAGACCATTGCTCACCAATTTCTGACACCACTATCATGTCTTCTATGGCCTCTGGATGTAATCATATCGATCATGTTGCAACCCAGTTTCCTTACGCAATAATAGTCGCATCAATTGCCTTGATAATAGGAACCATTCCGACTGGATACGGTTGGTCACCAATGATTATGATCTCTGTGGGTATTGTTTTGATTTGGATAGTGATTTTCCTTTTTGGGAAAAGGGTTAATTAGCTCGAATGGACATTATTCAAAGCAATAAAATTTTCAACGGTAACCACCACGTTTGTTCACATTACTCTGAGTCAACTCAATGTGACATGACCTTTTCTGTTTTTGTTCCAGAACACCAGCCATCTGAAAAGCTGAAAACCTTGGTATGGTTATCTGGCTTAACCTGCAGCGAAGAGAATTTTAGGCTTAAGTCAGGCGTTCAACGCATTGCCTCTGAATTGAAGATGATTATTGTCTCGCCTGACACTAGTCCAAGAGGTGAGGGTGTCCCTGACAATGAAAATTATGCTTTGGGACAAGCCGCGGGATTCTACCTAGACGCTACTGAGCCACCATGGAATAAACATTTTAATATGTATACATACATCACTAAGGATCTCTTAGAGACCATAGGTAATAATTTTCCAATAGATACGGATAAAACAGGAATATTTGGCCACTCGATGGGCGGCCATGGTGCCCTAACGATAGCTATTAAAAATCCTGAATTATTTAAATCAGTTTCAGCGTTTGCCCCGATTTGTTCACCCACAAAAGTGGGCTGGGGGGAAAATGCATTTGCAATATATTTAGGCGATCAACAATCGAAATGGCTTGAGTATGATGCCACTGAGTTAATATTAAATAGAGGGTGGCATTCAGATATTTTGATCGATCAAGGATTAGACGATGAGTATCTCGAT
>CAUZCF010000040.1:0-7633 GCA_963578425.1 Gammaproteobacteria bacterium
GTCTAAAACCAAAACGCAAACCAAAAAACTTTGGATCAGGGATTGATCTATCATTATCTAGTTCCCCAATCATCACTGAGAGATCCCATGGTCCAATCCATTTTAGCAAAGCTGATTCGAATGGATCTGAGAAATTCCTCTCAATTGATAGACCTTTTATTGGTCTCGCATTTGTAGATAGAACTAAGCTACTGTCCCAACCTGGTCCCCACCAACTTTTCTTAGAGCCAAGTGTTAGCGAGTAATTTCCTCTAGCGATTGCCAGATAGGATTCATCCATTAGGGTGTCGCCAGGAACCTTGTTGACCTTAATATTAAGGGCTAAATTCTTTGATAAATAGGATGATGTTGCACCAACCAATTTAGTATTTGTAACCCCATCATTAAACCAAGTCATTTGATTTGGATGCTTAGCAACCTTAATTTCTGTATCGCCTGATAAACCACCCATCTCAGCTTCAATTAAAGCCTCTTTAATACGCTGAAATGAAGTAATCTCAATCAGACTCATTTCACTTTCATTTTTTGTGAGGTTATAGGCAATATCTCCCCAGGCCAAAGGCCATGTGGAGATTGGTATATTTAAGGCCCCAGCATCAACAAGAATCTGTATATCGTGTCTGAATAATAGGTCATCAGGAGATGCCCATGGGCTCGCATCAACCACCTTTGAGTTGATAAGTATTATTAAACAAGCACTAAGGCCAAGTATTAATTGTCTGAAGAATCTGTTTTTCATATAAGATCGTATATTACACTCGTATTATAAATTTACTAAAGAATTACTGATTTTGAATAAAATCAAATATAGAATACTCTTCAGAAAAAGATTAAACGATGAATTTAAAACTAATAACCTCTGTTTTTTTAGCTCTATGGCTGTTGTCATGCAGTGTGCCAAAAAGTGATTTAGAACCTGATGACAGTTCTGTTAGGAACACACAAAACGGTAAAGTTATCGGTGGGTTTAATGATAAAACTCATCAATGGCTGGGAATACAATACGGATCTATTCCTAACAGTGAATTCCGATGGAAAAAAGCAAAAGTTCCTGATAATTGGGAAGGCATTAAAGAGTCACTTAATTTTGGAGCTAATTGTACTCAAAGAGGCTCATTAATTAATACAACAAAACGCAGAGACTGGGGTGATATGGTTGGTTCAGAGGATTGTCTTTATTTAAATATATGGGCACCCCAAATGAATCCAGAAGAGCTTAGCGATTCATCCCCACTTCCAGTGATGGTTTGGATTCATGGAGGCAGTAATGTTTCAGGAAATGCAGATCTTTATGACCCTTCTGAATTAGCTTATCAACATAATTTGATCGTGGTGACTATAAACTATCGTCTCGGTCCTTTTGGCTGGTTTAGCCATCCTAGCATTAAAGAATTGTCAGTTGATGCAATGAATGCTTCTGGTAATTACGGAAATATTGACACTATTCAATCCCTAGAATGGGTTCAGTCTAATATTGTAAATTTTGGTGGTGACCCTAGTAATATCACTATTTTTGGTGAATCAGCAGGAGGTTATAATGTCGCAGCATTATTGTCTTCACCCATAGCAGAGGGTTTATTTCATAAAGCAATTATTCAAAGTGGGGGTGTAAAACCAGGTGATATCACTCATTCAGAATCTTATCTAAAAGACAATCTTCCATGGAAAAACTACACCTCAAGAGAATTGGTTAATCAGCTATTAATTGAAAGAAATTATGCACAAACAAGAGACGAAGCATTGAGTCTTCAGAGTGATATGAATGATGAGACTATTAATGATCTCCTAAGATCATCATCAACAAAGGAGATCTATAAATCTTTTCAAGAGGCCAAAATCAATACCAATGAAATGTTGAGACCTTTTCCTGATGGAACTGTACTTGATCAAAATGGGATTCTAAGCTCTCTTAAAAATGGGTTATCTTCAAATATCCCTATTATTTTTGGGACAAATCGAGATGAAAACAAGTTGTTCCTTATTGAGAATCCTAGATTAGTGCGTTCGTTTTTAGGATTACCTAGGATTAGAAACCTTGAGAGATGGAATTCTATAGTTAGCCATCGTTCAAATACATGGAAATTTCTTGCTGTTGATCAGCCCGCTAGGGAACTGAGTCTAATGGGGAGAAATAATGTGTATGCGTATCGCTTTGACTGGGATGATGAACCTAGGAAATTTGGGGTTAATCTTTCTGATCTTTTAGGCGCGGCCCATGCTTTTGAAATTCCCTTTGTTATGGGTAACTTTAAAGAGGACACCATAACCAAATACATACTTAGTCGAAAAAACATGGAAGAAGTAAAAGAATTATCAAATGCCATGATGAGTTATTGGGCTGAGTTTGCTTACACAGGGGCTCCTGGAAAAGGACGGAAAGGAAATCAAATAGAGTGGAGATCTTGGGATGAAATATCTCCTGAGAACCCTAAATATATTATATTTGATAGCGCAACAGATCGTGGTATTCGTATGACATCAAATGCTATTACTCAGGAATCACTTTTTGCAAGCATTGAAAAGGATGACAATATTGATTTTAAGATGAAATGTGAAATGGTTGATACGGCAATAAAATTTGATGATGTTAAAAATGAAAGTTGGCTTTATCAATTTGCAAACGGTCTTTGTTCAGATTTGGATCCTGATTCAGAATGGCGACATTTTTGGTATGATGAATTAGATAAACCCTATTAAGGAATATTATATAAATGCAGTATTGGTTAATGAAATCAGAACCAGATACCTACAGTATTGATGATCTGGAAGATTTTGCTACTGATCACTGGGATGGAATACGTAATTATCAGGTGAGAAATTTTTTTAGGGATCAAATGAAAATAGGTGATCAGGCCTTTTTTTATCATTCAAATTGTAAAGAACCCGGCATTGTTGGTTTAATGGAAATAGCCAGTAAAGCTTATCCTGACCACACCGCATTTGATAAGAAAGAGAAGTACTTTGATCCTAAAAGCAATCCTGATGATCCCAGATGGCTAATGATCGATGTTAAATACAATAGACATTTGAAAAGGAAAGTTACACTAACAGAACTCCGTCAAGTGGAATCATTACAAACGATGAAGTTATTGCAACGAGGTAATAGGTTGTCTGTTATCCCTTTGAGCAAAGAAGAATGGGATCATATATTGGAGATGGAATAGATGAGTTTAATTATGACTAAAAAGAATACTAAAGTTGTCAGTCTTATTGCTGTATTTATCTTTTCGATAAATCTTTTCGCTGATGAGGAGTCTTCTAAACGAGTTATTATTTTGCAACCGGGGAATGGGGAAGAGGTTAATCAAACTTTTGAAGTTTACTTTGGAATTGAAGGAATGACTTTGGCCCCAGCTGGCACCTATACGCCTGCAACAGGACATCATCATTTAATTATTGACGCTGATTTACCTAATCTTTCCTTACCCATACCCAGTAGTTCAAATTATCTGCATTTTGGTAAAGGTCAAGATCGGACCCAATTAACTCTGAGCCCTGGTAAACACACGCTTCAACTGATTCTAGGTGATGGAAATCATATTCCTCATAAGCAACCACTGATATCTAAAACAATAGAAATTATTGTTAGACCCTAATTATTTTCTTCAACTTCTTTAATAAAATCCCTAATAAAACAGGCTGTTGCTTCGGTTTGAAGTTCAGGTGAGGCAATTCTAGATTCTTTTAAAATGGCTGTTCTAATTAATGGAAAGTCTTTTTTAATGAGTTCTAATTGATCAATAAAAAAATCATCAATTGCTGACATCACGAGAATGGGGCACTTAATCTTAGATAAGACTTTCATGAAATCTTGTTTCCAAATTGCAGTAAAAGCTTGATTTCTTCCCACTTTAGACCTCAATGCCCCTCTTAATTCTAAATCAACAAGATCAGGGTCAAATGTTGGAAATAAAGTTTTAATTAGATTAAATGTCTCAATAAGATATTTTCCTTCTTCATCAGCTTCTACTGCTGATGTAAAATTATTTTGAAAAATCTCTCTTTCCTCAAACGTCAAATAGGCTGCACCATTAAGGCAAAGTGAAAGAACTTGTTGTTCCAATTTCAGAGCAATTTCAGAGGCAATATGAGTGCCTGTATGATGTGCATAAATATGAAAATGATCTAATTCGATCTTTTCAATTGCTGCAATGAACCAATCTCGATAGTCTTCCAGGCTTGGCATACCAACAGGGTTGAATGATTCACCAAACCCAGGTGTATCAAAAGCAAAGAGAGGTCTATCATTTTTCATTTTGAGCATCAAACGTTCAAACATTATTGAACTCGACGGGGTCCTGTGAAAAAACAATAACGGCAGCCCATCTCCTTCTATGTATCTATAATGAATTTGGCCTGAGTTTATGTTTATATAGGACTTTTTAATTTTAGACATTTTCTCAACCTAGAATGCTACATATATAAATAATTCCTCTTAGATTAATTCAAAGCTTATTAAATTGATATAATGCAAACCTATGAATAGGCTAATTATAGGAATTTCTGGTGCCAGTGGGATCATTTATGGTGTCCGTCTTTTGCAAATGCTAAAAGGGATTAATGAAATTGAAACCCATTTAGTTGTAACAAAAGGAGGTAAGTTAAATATCTCTCTGGAGAGTGAACTTGATCTTAAGGAGATCAAGTCTATGGCTGATGTTGTGCATAACGATCGTAATTTAGGCGCGAGTATTGCTAGTGGTTCATTTGAGACCAGCGGAATGATTATAGTCCCTTGTTCAATGAAGACTCTTTCAGGAATTGTAAATTCATACGCAACCAATCTAATAGTCAGAGCTGCTGATGTGACCCTTAAGGAGAAAAGACAGTTAATCATAGTGCCTAGGGAAACCCCACTTCATCTTGGCCACACAGAGTTATTATATAGAGCCTCATTGATGGGAGCTCACATTGTTCCTCCTAATCCGGCATTTTATAATCACCCAAAAACTATTGATGATATTGTTGATCATACTGTTGGGCGTATCCTGGACCTAGTTGGTGTTCATAATGATGTGGTTAAACGGTGGCAAGGTGTATAAACGCCAATGGTTAATGAGTCTATTGCAGAGCTAACAGAGCGTTTAAAATTGTTCTTAAATGAACACAATACTCTTACGATTGCCACCAGAAATGCTCAATCAATTTGGGCGGCTACTGTGTTTTATATAGCTGATGCTGAGATGAATCTTTATTTCTTATCGTCAGAGAGAACAAGGCATATTCAAGATATTAAAAGTCATAATGAAGTTGCAGTCACCATTTATCAAGACGTGAGCGATTGGCAATCAATCCAAGGAGTTCAAGCTAAAGGCCATGTAAGTCATGTAGAAGAAGATGATAAATCCAATATCTTGAATCAGTACACCTCTAAATATATTTTTCTAAAGGAGTTATTGAAAAACCCAAAAAATGAACAAGAAGAAAGGATTGCACAACAATTCAAAACCATCAGTCTTTTTAAATTGAACCCCTTTTACTATCGAATAATTGATAACTCAATTGAATTTGGTTATAAACAAGAAATCACTCTGGCAGAAGGTTCTTGGACTAAAAAAAGTTAGTCTTCTGAGCTCGAGTATTTGGGTAGAGACCCTAAATGAGCTCCACTGTCCACTATTAGAACTTCACCTGTTATGAGTTTAGCACCCTCAAGAAACCAAACTAAGGTTTCAGCAACATCTTCTGGAGTAGCAACTTGTCTTAAGGGTAATTCTTTTTCAGCTTGTTCAATTAGTGCAGAATAGGCCTCATCACTCATACCTTCTTTAAGCCATCTTGTTTTAATAGGGCCTGGGGCTACAGTGTTAATTCTAATTTCAGGGCCCAAGACATGAGCTAACGATTTGGTCATCACATTTAATGCAGCTTTAGAAGTGACATAGGCGATTGATGAACCAACACCGTTAATACCAGCTAACGAGGAATCATTCACAATGGCACCCCCACCTTGTTTTTTCATATATGGGACAACAGCTTTGATCATCTGATAGGGCCCAACAACATTAACTGAATAAATGTCTAAGAAATCTTTACTAGATAAACCTTCAAGATTCTCAAACGGGTTAAACTTTGTTTTACCTGCATTATTGACAAGGTAATCAATTTTTCCCCATTTGTTAATTGCTGCTTCAACCATCGACTGACAATCATCATCATTGGAAACATCAGCTTGGAAAACTAAGGATTCAACATTGTGTTGTTCAACTAATTGAGCCGTCGCCATAGCCTCTTCTTTTGATCTAGTGTAATTAATGACAACATTGCAACCTTTCTGTGCCAACATCACTGCTGTAGCTGCTCCTACACCTGTGGCAGAGCCTGTAACTATTGCAACTTTTCCCTTCATATAATCTCTAGGTAATTGGTTGGATGTTATTGTATCGGTTAAACTATATTAAATCTTTGATTTAATTTGAATCAGCTTAAATGCACAATGTTCAAAATGTTAAATCTAGAATATAATTTTTAAAGATATTTACAGGAGATAAAGAAGTGGACTTTAATGACATGAGAGGGTATTTGAAATTACTCAAAGATAAGGGCCTATTATTTGATTTAGATATTGAGCTTAATGTAGCAAGAGAGACCACTGAGCTTCAGGCTTTAATGCGGCATCTGCATAATGATGATGGACCGGCTTTAATGTTAAATAATCTTGAAGGTTATAACACCAAAGATATTCCAGTATTATTTAATCCCTATGGCACTAGGCAGAGAACTGCAATGATCTTGGGTAAAGAAGATCCACTAGAAGCCAAGTTAAAGCATGCAGAAGTCTTAACTGATCAATCAAGCTGGATAAAACCTAAAGCTATTGATCCTGCAAAAGCTCCTTGCAAAGAGAACAAGATAGAAAAAAATGATATCAATTTAGCTAAGCAACTTCCTCATGTTTGGTTTGGCAAAGAAGGTCCATCCTATATCACTAATGCTGTTGTGATTACAAAAGATCCTGAAACAGGCATCCCAAATACAGGCTGCTATCGTTTGACCCAACTTTGGAACGCAACACACCCAAATGGTGAGGTGTATTCAGATGAAGAACAGAGGAAATGCCTATCTGTTTTTGCTTTCTGGAATCCTCCTGGAAATCATATTGGTCTGCATTGGGCTAAAGCACAGGAAATGAAAAAACCATTGGAGATAGCTATTGCCTGTGTGGTTGATCCTGTCATACAAATTGCTGGAGCCACCAGCATACCCTTTGGTTTAGATGAAATGGATTTTGCAGGTGGCTTAAGAGGTGAAGCTGTAGAGGTTGTTAATTGCGAAACATTAGATCTGCAAGTTCCTGCAAGTTCTGAGTTAGTTATAGAGGGAAGATTCTTGCCCAACAGGGACGTGACTATTGGGCCACACTCTAATCCAATCGGCTACTATGATGATACCCAAGTGTTTCCACTAATTGAGGTTGATTGTATAACACATCGAAGTGAACCCATTTGGTATGCAACCATGGAGATGATGCCACCTTTTGACCATAACTACATGGCTTGTTTACCGATTGAAGGTGAATTACTTAGTGATTTGCAATCAAAAATACCAGAAGTCAAAGATGTAGTGGTCACACCTAATTTGAGTTATTTTGTGCAACTTTCAGTTGATGGTGCTCAAAAACCACATCCTGAAT
>CAUZCF010000041.1:0-7584 GCA_963578425.1 Gammaproteobacteria bacterium
TCTTGTAGAAACTTAATGACCTTAGATTCATCGTCCCGGAAGGCTTGAGCATTTCCTTTTTTTTCACCCCATTTATTACTAAGTTCTAAATCAAAATCTTTAGGGTTTCGATGTATTTGTGTTGGAACTTTTTCGTCAGGAAAAAAAACCAGGTTAGGAGAATATGGCACGAAAGTTTTTAATTTTGAACTAAGTCCTGTTTCTTCAAAAATAAAGCGTTGCATCAAACCTAACACTGAAGCACCCGATGCGTATTCGTGGTTTTGACCTTCTAATTCAATGGTCTCAGAGGTGCAAGCACCTCCCACCCTATCTTTAGCTTCTATTAAACTAACTTGATAGCCTTGGCGTTGAAGATAATTAGCAGCAACAAGTCCGTTAATTCCTGCGCCTACAATAACAATTCTTTCAGACATAAAATATGAGGAGTGTGGTAGTTATGATAATTAACCATAACGTAATAGCAAAAATAATGGGTTGTATTGTGAGCTTGCTAAGTGTTGTTAAATTAAACTGAGCACCGATAAAAAATAAACCAAGCAAAAATAAGGCACTACTAATTTTTTTAATCATAATCAGGATGTCCTGATTTAAATCAATGAATGTACCCAATAATACAAACACAAGAAAAAAAATAATAAAGTAAGGGAAATCATATTCAGCGTCTTTATTTTTAAAATAAAGGCTAAAAGATAAAATCATAGGAATGATCCATAAGGTCCTCCCTAATTTAATAACGCTCGCATACACCACTGATTCCTCCCCATAAATACTGGCTGTACCTAAAACAGAGGCGGTGTCATGTATTGTTAAAGCTGCAAATATTCCAAAGTCTTTTTCTGACATACCCAAGTATTGACCAATGAGCGGAAACAAAATAATAGCCAACAGATTAAGTAAGAAAACAAGACTGATTGAAGACACTAACTCTTCAGTCTTAGCTTTAATGACTGGAGCTAATGCTGCTATAGCGGTTCCACCACATATAGCCGTCCCAGCAACCAGAAGGATTAGATGCTTCTTTTCTACTTTTAGGATTCGCCCAAGTAAAAACCCAACCAAGAAAATCATCAAAACATACAATGAGACAAGAGGTAAATAATTTAAGCTGATTTCTGAAACAGAACCCAGACTGATTGTACCTCCTAATAAAATTATTCCTGCTTTCAGAAAACTAGTGCCATTGACCTTGATTGAAGTTAGGGAATATTTATTTTTTATTATAGAAAAGCATATGCCTAATATTAGACTGATTGCTGCTTGATTTATAACAAGAGACACACCAATAAATATGGCCAATAAAAAATAGGTCATTTTAGAAGGTTTCTTTGAACGGCCTCAAATCAATTTCTTGAGTCCAAGCAGTTTTGTGTTGTTGATGAAGATGCCAATAATTATCTGCGATTGCTTCTAGATCAAGAAGCCCATCTTCACCTAAACTCTTAGCATACTCTGAAAAACCTTTAACGACCTTGTCTCCCTTAATAACACCATCAATGATGATATGAGCTACATGAATGCCTTTTGGTCCAAATTCTCTAGCAATAGATTGGGCTAACATCCTAAGACCACCCTTCCCTGAAGCAAACGATGAAAAACCTGCCTTACCTCTAATTGAACCTGATGCTCCTGTAAAAAATAAAGACTGTTTGGAAGTCATCTGCTGCTGTTCAATCATTAATCTAAGAATTGCTTGTGAAGTTAAAAACCCTCCGAAACATAACACTTGCCACATCGATACAAACACTTCTGGGGTAACATCCAAGAATGATTCAGGACGATTATTGCCGGCATTATAGACAGCCAATTCAAGGGGTAAATTGCTCTTACTAATGACTTTCATCATATTAATGACATCATCAACATTGGTAACATCAGCTACTATAGGAATTGCATTTCCAGAAGTGTCATTGATAATTGTGCATAAGTTTTCGACTTTCTTGAGTGTTCGACCACAAACAAAAACCGTCATACCTTCTTTAGCAAACCGCTTACAAAGAGAGCCTCCTAAGCCTTCCTCTGGACCAACTCCCATAACCAATGCAGAGGTTTTAGAACTCATGATTTTCTTCAATAGTTATTTAATTGGTTGTATTTATCATTTTATTAACGAGCTCTTCTACAATAAATAATGGTGGCTCGCCATTATCAAGAACTGCTGAGTGAAAGTCTCGAATATCAAAATCATCACCCATTTCTGCTTGTGCTTTTTCTCTAAGCTCTAGAATTTTTAGCATACCAACTTTGTAACTGCAGGCTTGCCCTGGCCAAACTATGTACCTTTCGATCTCTGTGACAACTTCTACGTCAGACATTCCCGTAGTTTTTTTCATATAATCTATGGCTTCTTCACGAGTCCATCTTTTATAATGTAATCCAGTATCCACGACTAATCGAACTGCTCTAAACAACTCACTTTGTAAAACGCCTAATTCATCATAAAGGGATTCAGCCATACCAAGTTCAAGTGATAATCTTTCAGAATAAAGTGCCCAGCCCTCACCAAAAGCAGAAGTGTAGTAGCCAAATTTTCTGAATAATGTCAGTTCCTTATTTTCCGTGTTTAACGCATTCTGTAAATGATGCCCTGGGATGGCTTCATGAAAAGCAAGTGCTCTCATGCTGTAAGTTGGTGTTTGCTTGATATCATATAGATTGGCATAAAAAACACCTGGTCTACTACCGTCTAATGCAGGAGACATATAATAACCACCAGCTTCATTCTGCTCTGAGTATTCTGGAATTGCCCTTACTTCAACCTTTGATTCAGGCATTTTATGAAATGAATCAGCTGCAGCTAGCCAGGTCTCCTCGACGATATCATTATAGTCTTTAACCACAATTGATTTTCTGTCTGGAGTATCCGCATAGAGAAATTGTGGGTCCTCGTTAAGTTTATTCATCGTCTCACCAACATTAAGATTATCTCCATATTTAAGTTCAGAAAGAATGGCCTGCATTCTCTTAGAGATTCTATCCACCTCACTCAATCCAATATTATGAATCTCCTCAGCTGTGTAATCTGTTGTGGTTTGGGCTTTAAGTCTTAGTGCATAGTATTCATCTCCATTTGGCAAAGACCATACACCATCATTAGGGTTCGCCATGGGCAGTGTTTCCATCATGAAGCCTAACAGACGTTTAAAACCAGGTTTTACACTATCTTGCATTGCAGCATCTACATCATTCATCAGTTCAGCTTGTGCTTTCTCACTTAAATCAATTTCGCTTATTTTTCTTTGAAAAACATCCCTGATTGGATTGCTGCCTTTGGAACTGTCTAAAAATTCAGTCAACTGCCTGATCACATGATCAAAAACAAATTCTGGTGGGAAGATACCTGCTTCTTTTTGGGCGTTTAAAATTTCCATTTTAGATTCAAACACTTCATCAAGCATATTCAGTCGGTCGATATAAGCTGCAGCTTCGCTATTACTTCTAATGGGGTGTATGTCAGTCATGAACTGAATCGTATTCAAATGTAGACCACCAATCTGGTTCAACGGATAACTGTGAAAAGGAAATTGTTCTTGTTGTTTAATATTATTATTAAGATCATATAGAGCTATTTTCTTTGTAATGCTTTGCTGTTGACTAAGTTTTGAATCGTCATATCTTTCCAAGATCTTTTTAGCTTGCTTCATTTCTTCAAGCCCTTCATTTAAATCCTCAAGTCCCTCATCTGAAAGTTTAGATTGATGATTGGTGATAAAGTTAAACGGATCTAATATGCCTAGGTATGTGAGTGTTTCAGGTGTATCGAGCATCTCCATTACAATCTCTTTACCCAAATAATGATCAATGGATATTGGCTTCATCAGGAAAAGATTAATGAGATAAAGACCAGTAATGGTGATAAATGTGATGACTGCGTATTTTGAGTATTTAAGTATTTTTTTCATAAGAATCCAAGTTTGAATAGATAGTTATCCCATTTTACAGAAAACCAACTTATTTCCATCTAAATCTCTGACATACCCACCATAAAATGTGGCCATTTTTTGCTCTGGTTTACCTTCATCTATTGCTCCAGATTCAATAGCTATTTGATATATTTGATCGACTTCCTCACTAGAATCAAACGTAATACCTGTCATGGATCCATTGCCGACAGTGGCTTCCTTACCATTGAAGGGAACAAAAACAGCAAAGTAAGTGTCTGTTGTCTCGAATCTATAGAAATAACTTCTGTCGTTGCCTCTAAAACTCTTGATACCCATTGGCTCAAAAAGCTTGTCATAAAATTCCCTCGCTGCTTCTAAATTATTCGTTCCAATTGAAATATATCCTCCAATATTAGCTGCCATTTTCTACTCCTTTATCCTTTTTTATTATGTTTATGATTTTTTAAAGCTCATATATGTTACTGCTGACAAGCCAGCTGTACTAAATATCATACACATTACCATGATTTGATATCTGGCTGCTGTCAGTGGCTCAATGCCAGATAATATTTGACCAGTCATCATTCCAGGAAGTGAAACCAAGCCAACGGCTAAAAGAGCATTAATTTGAGGAATCATTGCCGTTTCTAATGCTATTTTTCTGGCTTCATGGTAATTTTTATCTCTCTGTCGCTCTATGGAAAACCGTTCACCAGCTAAACTCACTGTATTCATGCTATTAGCAAAAATCATTCCAGCTATTGGTACGATAAAACTCGGTTCATACCATCTGGGTAATTCAACTATTAACTGACTAATCAACAACAACACAGCCAAGCCACTCAAGCCTAATGATACGACGACAATCATGAATGCTTTGATTCCTCGTTCCTGAAGCGGACGAAGGGCAATCCAAGACGACATCAGAATCATGAACAAGACCACAAGTAAAACAATAATGGGTTGATCAGTTTCAAAGATATAGGTAAGAACATAACCAATTAATAAAAGCTGTATGAGCATTCTAAAGTTTGCGTACACTGACTGTAAGGCATTAAGCCCCCAAAACTTCATCACTGTAATTAATAAGATCACTGGTAAAAAACCAAGCAATAAATTAGCTAAAGGTATAATTGTGACTTCATTCATAAGTTTACTCCCTTCTTTTAAAAGAGATTTATTTCATTAAGGAATATTTTTAAGCTTGGCAGTGTGTGTCCCATCAGGATTAAGCGTTACGATCATTGGTTGCCAATCTTCTCCATCACAAATAAATAAAATGCAACCTTCAACTCTCATATTACCATTGTCTAGAAGTTCTAATTTTGATTTATAGGTTTTACCATCCCTTGGATTATAAATTTGACCCCCCTTAAGAATACTGTTGGAACCCAGTTCCTTATTAAAACCCTCTAATAAATTAATGCCGATTAAGGGTCTTGATCGTAATTCGGTCTTAATATTATTACTATCAAGAACAGTGTTGGGATCAATTCCTTTCTCAACAAAAATAGTTTTTATTTGCCCACAAAGTAGATCTCCACAATATTTTATTTCAACTATAGATTCAGAGGTTAGCCAATAACCAATTATTGATTGCTCTGAGCCCTCAACCTGTTGAGTGAAAAAATACAGTAAGAATATAAAATGTAATTTTTTGATTTTTTTCTCTTTTTAAATAGGGTAAAAGATATTATTTAGATTTTTCTACTGAAAATCCCTAGGTATAACTTCCTGCCAAACTTTCTCTTTATAGAGTTCACCGTTAATAGAGACCCAACGATGGAAATTTAAATAAAAGTTTTCTGGATCACTTCTAAACTCTACATTCTGTTCAAAATCCAGCGTCCGATCTTTCAATTCCTCGGTTATCTTATATCGCCCTATAACAGAAGTGTATGCAGGATTTTCATCAGAAGTGCGATGTTCTATCTCTTCTTCAAAGCGTTCAATTCCCCAAGGAGACTGAGTAGCTCCAGTACTGCTTGCCACACCAAACGCTCCGCCAGTTTCTGGATCGTGTTGAATCGAGTAGATCGCCGCATAACCACCGGATCCGCCTGAGTCTAGTGTCTCGTATCCTGAAAGTGTGGGGCTCGCAGAAGGTTCTTTAAGGTTAGGTGTATATTGTTCTCCAGGCGGGACAACTGGTAGTTCAATTCGTGCACCATTCTTACCTCCTATGGTTAGCGTGGAGGTCATCTGCATTGGTGTCGGCCATAGCATTGGCCACTGTGCATTACTAATGGCAATGCGAATTCGATGATCCTTTGGAAATACCCAGGAGGTAAAATGAAGATCTATGTTTAAGTCAAATTCATCTCCAGGAACAATATCACTTGGCTCACGTGCTGAAATACGATGTGTCCCATTGAAGGCAGCTCCAGCCACTTGGGTTACTTGTCCATCTGGTGCAACATCAGAGATTCGAACAACCCAATTTGCCCTTGCTGCATTAGCAGAAACATGGAGTTTTGCAATCGGTCTGCCTAGAATTTCAAGAGGAGCATCCAGTGTCTCGCTATCATAGACCAAACTGAATTCATCCATAGGTCGTTGATCAGGAGTGACATCACCCCACCACATGGTGCGTCCACCACCTTCCAATCCCATCGAAGGTTTGTAGACCATACTGTGTATTGAATTTTCCGAAGGTTCATTAGATAAGCTATGGTCCATATGAGCATACCAAGTATGGTTTTCAATCCGGTCAATTGGCCATTTATCCTCCCATCGCCAATGACCAGGAATTCTATCTATAGTAGGATCAGGTGGGTAATAATTACGAACATAGACAAGAAAATCTGGCTCTTCGAGAATACCTGTATCTTCACCTTTAAGCCATTGATCAAACCAACGAACGGCTTCTTCTCGCCATTCAATCTGAGGCTTAGGCCAAGCAATATTAGGAAAATAATGATCCCAAGGACCAATCATTGCTTTTACAGGCGCCTCAACATTTTCCAACATCCGTGGCAAACTATTTCGATATCCATCATACCAGCCGCCAATATGATATCCCGGTATACGAATCTTTTCATATTGGTTTTTTGCAGATGCTCTATCCCAAAATGCACCATCGCGTTGCTGTCGCATATAGGTATAAACACTTGGTTTCACATTAAATCGATTTTTTACCCACTCTTCATCCATCTTGAAATCGGGTGCACCTGGCAAAACGTTATAGAGGTCATTGCCCATCATCCAGGAATCCGTATGCATAATACCATCCATATAATGGACATCTTCTTGATATAGATACTCGGTCGCCATCAAGGAAACAAAAGCCTTTAAAGCTGGCGGGTTACGCATAGCCATTTGGATTGAATTGAATCCACCCCAAGAGATACCAAACATACCTACGCTACCAGTTGACCATTCTTGTTGTGACAACCAATTGATCACCTCTTCGCCATCGTCTAATTCTATGTCTGAGTACTCGTAAGGGATTGTTATGCCTTCACTATTTCCCGTACCTCGCATATCTACGCGAACAACGAGGTAATCGTGTTCTAAGAAATAAGAATAAAGGGAATAATTACGAGCCCGAGATTCATCCTTTCGATAAGGAAGATACTCCAACAATATTGGGTAACGATCTTTCTTATCAGCTCCAGCAGGCCAGTAAATATCTGCTGCTAACCGGATACCATCGGACATTGTTATCCGAACTTCAGTGATGTTATTTTCATCTGCCCAA
>CAUZCF010000042.1:0-7419 GCA_963578425.1 Gammaproteobacteria bacterium
AAATCTAAACCAGGTCCACATCCAGGTACTTGATCACTAGGAAGATTTTGCAACCAAACATGTCTTGATGCTACTGCTATTCCTATTGAGGCAGCGGCAGTAAAAGAGAAGCTTGCGAGTAATTTAGGAATCTTACTCTTAGGGTCAATAATTGAACAGAGTAAAAAAATAATACCCATTGCAATTACAGCTAATCTTTGAAATATGCACAATGGGCAAGGTTCAAGATTAAGTACATATTGTGCATAAAGAGCATAGGTCATAAGAGCACAACAAAATAGGAAGCCAATAAAATACTTCATTTTTTTAGATAATTTTAAAAAGTAGTTAATCAATTGGTGACCTTATCAATTAAATAATTAGGTTGAATATCAAATGGTTCTGTATGTTCTTTGGCTAGAAATCTATTTTTTGCATAGGTAATCATTGTTTTGGCATCCGGGTAAACAGTATCAGCTTCATCTAATACAATTATCTTACCATTTTGTAGATGATCACTATGCTTAGTCCAAGCATTTCCTACTCCGTAAAAATCTGTCTGATTAAATTCAAATTCTTTTATCTCTATCACACTGTCCTTAACAATCGGTTTAATAATATTTTCCTCATCTTGATGATAACAACCAAAAAAGATTTTATTATTACCTGCATCCATGGCGACTGCGATTTTTTCAAGGGTGAATTGATTTATCGCAACTGCAGCAATACTGCATAAACTAGACTGAGTAATTACCTTAATATTATGAGTATAAGCTATCGCTTGGACAGCACTTACAGCTACTCTAAGACCTGAAAAACGTCCAGGACCAATACCAACGGTAATAAAATCCAAACTTTTAATATCCAATGCAGCTTTCTGCAATATATTATTGATATTAATGAATAAATCTTTTGCATGATCTAGACAATTATCCATCGAATACTCAATAAATACTCCGTTGTTTTCACAAGCGATTGTAAAGTGAGTAGTTGAAGTGTCTATAGCTAAAGATTTATTCATATTTTGACCTAAGAATCAAAAACATCATAAAAGAATAAAATAATGACGCAAGATTAAACATAGATATAATAACTATCCACTATAAAAAATAGATATGTTTTAGGCAAATGAGTACACAGAATCAAGAATTAGAAAATTGGGTAAATGAGGTTGCTAATTTAACCAATCCCGACTCTATTTATTGGTGCAATGGTAGTCAGGATGAATATGAAAACTTCATAAGCGAAATGCTGGATACTGGTGATTTAATGAAATTAAATGAGGAAAGTTTTCCTAACTGCTTCCTTCATAGATCTGATCAAACTGATGTTGCAAGAGTCGAACATCTAACCTTTATTTGTACAAATAATAAAAGCGATGCGGGGCCAAATAATAACTGGATGGACCCACAGGAAGCTCATACTAAACTTGATGATCTATTTGAGAATTGTATGACGAATCGCACGATGTATGTGATTCCTTATTGTATGGGGCCCATCGACTCAAGGTTTTCAAGATGTGGGGTTGAAATCACTGATAGCCCTTATGTTGTTGCCAATATGTTTCTTATGACAAGAATGGGGCAACCGGCTCTTGAGCGAATTGAGAGAGAAAATAAATTTGTTAAAGGCATTCATTCAATTGGTGAACTAGACCCTGATAAACGCTTTATCATGCACTTCCCAGAAGAAGAAACAATCAGAAGTATTGGTTCAGGTTATGGTGGCAATGCCCTTCTCGGGAAAAAATGTCATGCTCTAAGAATAGCCAGTTGGCAAGCCTTAAAAGAAAATTGGTTAGCTGAACACATGCTTATTGTTGAAATTGAAAATCCAGTTGGTGAAAAGTTCTATGTAGCAGCTGCCTTCCCATCAGCTTGTGGAAAAACTAACTTAGCAATGCTAATACCACCAGAGGGTTATGAAGGTTGGAATGTAAGAACAATTGGAGATGATATTGCATGGTTACATATGGATGAGTCTGGACAAATCTGGGCCATTAATCCCGAAGCAGGATATTTTGGAGTTGTGCCTGGTACTAATGAAGACGACAATGAAAACGCATACAAAGCCATTCAATCCAATGCCATATTCACTAACGTAGGACTCACTGACGATAACGAACCATGGTGGGAAGGAAAAAAAGATGGAAACCCCACTATAGATTGGAAAGGTGAAGAAATAAGCGCTGATGAAGGGGTATTTGCTCATCCTAACTCTAGATTTACAGTTTCAGCAAAGAATAACCCTAAATATTCTAATCTTGCTGATTCACCAAGTGGTGTTCCAATCTGTGCGATTGTTTTTGGTGGCAGAAGAAGTGAGCTAGCACCATTGGTATATGAATCAAAAGACTGGAAACATGGTGTTCTAGTAGGTGCCAGTGTTGGCTCTGAAACCACTGCAGCAGCAACAGGTGAAGTTGGGATAGTGAGAAGAGATCCTATGGCAATGAAGCCTTTCTGTGGGTATAACTTTGCAGATTACTGGTCTCATTGGCTTAGTTTTTCAGAACAATCTGAAAGATTGCCAAAAATCTTTCATGTGAACTGGTTTAGAAAAAATGAGAAGGGTTTTATTTGGCCAGGCTTCGGTGACAACTTAAGAGTGCTTGAATGGATTATAAAGAGATGTCAAAACAAGATAGAAGCTCTAGAAACACCGATAGGCTTCTTGCCAAATCTAGATGATATTGACACTAAAGGACTGGAAATAACTGATGAGTCAATGACTGATTTGTTTAATATTGATCAAAATCAATGGCTTCAAGAAATGGACAGCATTAAAGACTATTTCTCAGAATACGGTGATCGTATGCCAGAAATGCTCATCGAAGAGCACAGTAAAGTTGTCAGGGCTTTAAAAAATTTATCAGACTAATATCTCTGCTCTAGTACTTAGAAAATCAGAAAGCTCGAACAGTAGTGTATCAATATCTTTCTTGTGAGATTCATCACTACCAATAAGGTTTCTCCATTGCTTTGCTCCAGGAGTCCCTTTTAATAATTGAGTCATATGACGGGTAATAAGGTGTGCGCTTACTCCCTGCTTCACTTCATTTTTTATGTACTCAATCATTTGCTCGATAAAATCTAGTTTATTTAGCTTTAACCGATCGGATTTATTTTTGAAAAATGAGTTTTGAACTTCAGCTAGAAAAAATGGGTTTTTACAAGCTTCTCTCCCAATCATTACTCCGTCAAACATTTTGAGATGATTTTTTATCTTCTCTATTGAATTAACCTCACCATTTATATCAATCCTTAAGTCACTAAAATCATTTTTAAGTTGTTCGACTCGCTCATAATTCAATGGGGGAATTGATCTATTTTCTTTAGGATTAAGACCCTTTAATATAGCTTTTCTGGCATGCACGATAAAATGCTCACAACCTGCTGAAGATGTCTGCTTAACAAAATCGTAAAGAAATTGATAAGAGTCCTCATGATCAACTCCTATTCGAGTTTTGATTGAAACCGGCAGATTGGTTGTTTTTTTAAGTCTTTCAATTATTTTTGCTACTCTTTGAGGTTCCTTCATGAGTGTTGCCCCCACAGAACAATTCTGAACTCTTGCGCTTGGACAACCCACATTGAGATTAATTTCATTATAATTGTGTTGTTCAATGATTTTTGCTGCAGAGGTCACAATATCAGGATCACTTCCAGCAATCTGAATACCCACTGCTTTTTGATTGTGATTTTCATTTTTTATAAAGTTTTTATCAGAATAAACAATAGCATCAGCATGGATCATGGGGGTATATAACCTGACATCATTGGCTAACAAAGAAATCATATATCTAAAATGTCTGTCAGTTTGACCCATCATTGGTGCAACAGATATTCTCTTTTCCATAACCTTTTCTAAATCTCTTTAGTTATCACATCCACCTGGAGAGGGTCTATATACTGATAAGGGTTTTTCTGACTTATCTAGCTCAATAAAATCAGTATCCCAATGTTTAATTGTTAGCTGCCATCTTCGTTTCTCAGCCGCTACATAATCATCTAACTGATCACCAAATAGTTTAGTTATCAATTCTGCTCTATCCAGAGGAGCTGGTGCTGAATTCTGTTTTTCAGGAAATAAAAAAGAAATTGCAAAGGTCCATTCTGGTTCGATGCTATGTCCATCTGGAACAAAAAGCTTATGTTCGAGCAGAGTGCCATTGTCTAGAGCATATTGCATTAATGGATAGTGCCATTGCATATATAAATCTAACCACTGATCCTCATAGCCTCCTTCAATCAAGTAAAAGGATATACCAAATGGTTGCATGCATTTGCCCCTTCCATTATTTCCTTGAGCAGAAAGCGTGCCCACAAAGCAAGTCATTAAAAGAATTATTATTATTTTTCTCATGTTAAGAGATAAGGTCCATCGATTGAAGTTGTTTTGCAGCTTCTATAGCTGATTCTTCAGCAGAAATGTATTGCCAATCAAATATGCCTTTAGCTTTATCTTTATTACTATAAACCAATCGTCCCAAGGATCCTGTAAGTCCACCCAGTTCTTTTATAAAAAGGGCCAATATTTTGACTAAAAAATCGGGGAGTTCCTTGGTTGGAGATTTTTCAAAGCCAGCACTTTTCAGTACCTTACCCATTTCAGCAAAGAACAGTTCTTTATCACTTAAAATAATTCTCTGATCATTAGTTGTTTCAGAAGTCATAGAAAAAATATGGGCTTTTGCCACATCCCTGACATCAACAAAACCTATATGAATTTTTGGGCATGCTGGCATTGACCCATTAAGAAGTTGAACCAGAAGTGTGTTAGAAGTTCCAATATCATCTGATAGCATTGGACCAGTAACTGCCACAGGATTAATTACAGTCAGATCAAATTTTTCCTCATCAGATAATGCCTCCACATAATTCCATGCAGACTTCTCAGCTAGTGTTTTACTTTTAGCATAAGCACCTATGGTTGACTCTGCATTAGACCAATCAGTCTCATCATATATTTTTTGTTCATTGCCATACCCAATAGCAGCAAAAGAAGATGTCAGGACAACTTTCTTTACTTGATTTGCTTTACAGGCTTTAAGGACTCTGAGAGTTCCTTCAACAGCTGGTTTTATTAGATCATCTTCATGATCTGGTGCTTCCAATATAAAAGGGGAAGCCACATGCAAAACATACTTACAATCTTTGACAGCCTCTTCCCATCCATCATCAATTAATAAGTCAGTCATTACTAGTTCAAGATTTTCAGGATTGGAAGAATGCTTTTGCATAGCTTCTCTTACCTCATTCTTTCTATTTTTACTTCTAAGTGTGCCTCTGACCTGATAGCCCTTATCTAGAAGTTGCTGTATACAATGCAGAGCTATGAAGCCCGTTGCTCCTGTAACTAGAACTCTTTCCATTATGCTTCCTTTTTTTAATCAAAAATATGCATGCACATAATACCAAAACATGGAGGT
This sequence comes from Gammaproteobacteria bacterium, assembly GCA_963578425.1. Taxonomy (GTDB): domain Bacteria; phylum Pseudomonadota; class Gammaproteobacteria; order Steroidobacterales; family UBA11654; genus CACPJA01. The sequence continues at coordinate 5,411 of CAUZCF010000042.1, forward strand.
AAATTATTTTATCTGGCTATCTCTTTCCAAACAAAAAACTTCGTTACAGTAAAAAAACTTAATATTATCCATATAATGACACCAAGAGTTGTTGCATTGAACATTAGCAAAGAAGCTCCATCATTAGCTATATCCCGAAGACCAGTAGCGATAACACTTAAAGGAAGAGCATGAGCAAGTGGTTGTATAATTTCAGGCATTGAGCTAATTGGGAAGAAAACACCTGATAATATTAATTGAGGAAAAGTAAATGAAGTAACTATAGGTCTAACAGCTTCTTGAGTTTTTGCGATACTTCCCAAACAAAATCCTAGACAAAGGAAAATAAAAGTACCGAGTATGATCATGCCATAGAGTGAGAAGAAGCTTCCCATTATTTTTATATCTAAAAGAGCTATCGCAAGACCAAGAACAACTGAGATTTGTATTAGGACAATTAACGTTCGCGCTAGAACAATTGAAATAATAAAGTCTTTTGGTTGAATCGGAGTTACAAAAAGTCTTTTTAAAATTCCTCGACGTCTGTATTCAACTATATTGAAACCGCTACCTGCAATACTTAGATTCATCAGCATGAAAGCCAATAGTCCTGGAAGTAAGAAGTCGATATAGCGTTGAGATCTTGCTTTAACATCTTCGATCTCAAGACTAAACATAGGCTCAGAATTTCTTAGCTCTCGCTCGATAGCAAGCAGACTTGTGTTAATGGCTTCTTTAATTGTTCCTAATTGTCTTACTTGTGAAGCATCCAATAAGAGTCTTAATTCATTTGTTTTCCCTAAATAATCAAAGTTTTCAGGTATAACGATAATGGCTGTTTGATCACCCAATAATAATTGTTCTTTAAGATCAGATTCTTCTCCTTCTGTAACTTCAAAAAGTTGATCACTTTTAACTAGTTCAGAGAAATTTTTAGATATGGTATTGGAGGAATTATTCACTAGACCTAACTTTATTGAATCTGGCTCTCCTCCTGTGAATAGAAAAGCTCCAATAAAGACCAGAGGAAAGAAAAGATTAAACATAATTGATTGACGATCTCTAAAGAAAATCTTTAGAAATACTTTTGCTAGATGGAGTTGCATACTTGTAAACATTTCAATCCCTAAGTGTATGTCCCGTAAGAGTAAGAAATACATCTTCTATGTTTCCTTGTGAAGCCAATTGCTGCGGTTCTGGTGCATATTTCTGTATTAGTTCTTGTGGAGTGTCCTCGGCAATTAATTTCCCTTGATCCATAATTGCAATACGGTTGCATAAGTATTCTGCTTCCTCCATGTTGTGAGTGGTTAATACTATGGTCATACCTGCTGCATTAAGTTCCTTTACCAGGTTCCATAGATTACGTTTTGCTTGAGGATCTAAACCAGTTGTGGGTTCATCTAAAAATAGAATCTTAGGGTTATTAACAAGAGCGCATGCAATTGAAAAGCGTTGTTTCTGTCCACCAGAAAGCTCTTCAGGTTTGGCATTTGATTTACCTAGAAGATCTACTTTTTTTAATAAGTCATCGGAATCAATTTCTTCCGAATAAAGTTTACCAAAAAGAATTAGTAGTTCCGTTAGATTGAGCTTATCAAAGTATTCGTTAGCTTGAAGTTGAACACCAATAATTTCCTTTACCTTAAAAACATTAGCACTCACATCCAATCCATTGATTAAGGCAGAGCCACCATCAATATCATTAAGTCCTTCAAGCATTTCGAGTGTTGTGGTCTTGCCTGCCCCATTTGGACCAAGGATTCCATATATCTCACTAACTTTTATGTTAAAAGTTATTCCATCAACAGCATTGAATGTTTCTTTTTTATTACCAGGTAGAGGGTAAGATTTTAGAAGATCTCTAACTTCAATAATATTCATATTTTTCTATTTATAAGGATATTAGAGGCTATGATACCTTCCTATTTTGATTATTCAGATTTGTTTTGCTAGATTTAAAAACTAATTTCAATAAACCATCTTAAATATGCGTATTGGTCTGATCCTCGATTCTAGGTTAAGTGCCT
>CAUZCF010000043.1:0-7322 GCA_963578425.1 Gammaproteobacteria bacterium
AGAATTGATCGAACTAGGGCTTGATCATATTTACTTACTTGGCGGGTCCCCAGTTCCAGAACCAAGAGATGCAAGACTTAGAGCAATGGTAGAACAAACAGAAATCTTTGCTAAGGAAGTTCTTCCCAACTTCAAATAAAGCTAGAACTCATAATCCAATGAAAGATTGATTAATCGGCCACGTGGGTCATGAAGTCTTGTATCAAAACTAAAGTCTGGAGAATCATAAAGTAATGGTGCTGATTCATCAAAAACATTGATTAAATTGAGCCCTAGCTTTAGTTCGCTGTTATTTATTTGAAAAGTTTTGCTGGCTCCAACATCAAATACCAAGAAAGAATCAACTTTGTTTTCATATCCACTTGAAACAGCTGCTGCTGGTAATGGTCGTAGGTTCTTGTAGCCATCCAGATACCTTGCATTCATCGAATAACGAATTTCATTATGGGTTAAGCCAAAAAATGTATTTAATCTGAGACGAGGAAGTGAATGTGTGTGTGCATTATAATTAAATTTTCCTACTCTATTGACCATATGTTCTTCATGTGCTCCATCATGATCATCATCATCTCCTTCATGTTCTGGTGTGAGAAATTGGAAGAGGTGAGTGGCATTAACACCTAGATCCAAAAGATTCCCATTACTCAAAGTTGCCTTATAGTCAAAGTTGATGTCTAGACCTTTAACTTTTGTCTTTTCTTCATTAAAGAACCTTGTGTTAACCGCTGTTATGTCACCGTATTCGTTTCTTTGAATATCTGGATTATCTGGATTTTCAGTGATTTTTGTTTGAGAATCTTCTAACTCAAGTCGATCCTTGTAATCTATTTTCCAAAAATCAACCGATAAAGAGGCATTGTCATTAATATCCCATAACATTCCTAAATTAGTATTTGTGGAAGTAGCAGGTTTTAGGTTTGGGTTTCCAACTTGGATAATACGGACAAAAAGTGAACTTGATTGCTCGACACCATTGATAACATCCCTTACGCCACCCAATGCAATTTCAGAACTAAAAAGCTGTGACATAGATGGGGTTGAAAATGAGGTTCCTATCGAACCTCTTAATAATAATCTATCCATGGGCCTAAAATTAAGAGAGAGCTTGGGATCAAATGAAGAATCATTCTCTACTTTCTCATATCGTGTGGCAAACAGAATATCCAAAGCCTCTGAGAAAAGCTTCTCTATCTCAAAAAAGATAGCTTTTTTATTCCTCTTGGAAGAAATATTTTTACCACCGCCTAAAAATAGTAAATCCGCACCTTTAATCAAATTTCCTGATTGATCAAATTCAGATCTAGCTAGCTCGTTATATTCAACATCCAGAGCTTCATCATTTAGCTGAAAGCCAATGGCAATATTATTATCGTTAATTTTAGATTTAAGGATGGCATCGAATGATGTTAATTTACCGGTTCGCAAACTTTGTTCTGAGCCTTTAATATATTGGATCAGATCTTCAGAATTTGATAACGGGTCAAAAATATTCCAAGTCTGGTTAGCGTTGCTTCCGCCATTGCCTGCTATCGCATTTTCCATTCTTGAATTAATTGTGTCTGGTCTATTGTGAAAATTTTCATGCTTGCTCTGTGTGATCGATAGCTCCAGATTATTATCGTTAGAAAGATTAATGTTAACAACACCACTGAGATGATATTGATCAATATCCTTTGGAGATAAAGGAGAAGGGAAAGCTGATCCCAACGGTCTACCGTACCATGTTACTGGGACATTAAAAGGGCTTCCTCCTTGTCCTGGAAGAATCTTTTTTGACATAAAAGAAAGGGCTGGATAAGAAGGGGATTGTGGGTTGTCATTCACATCGATATTAGCGGTTATTGCTTTCAATTTATAACTAAAATTTTCGCTTTGTTTCTTATAACTTAAATAAAACTTTTTATGATCTTCATCATTAACGATGTTAAAACGAGTTCCATAGAGGAATTTGCAGAATGGTCCAGCTAAAACCCCTCCATTTTCTTCACATTGTGGATCAGGAACCCATTGTCCAGGTGTGTATGCACCTGCATAGTTTCCTGATAGAACTGTGTCTGCCTCACTTACCTTAAATGTATTCCCAAGGGTGCTTAAACCGTTTTCAGCTATTCTGGGTATCTCCGAAGATGAAAGTGGGCTTCTATCTAAAAAATTCGCAGCTAGAACAAGATGTGCATTATCAAATTCTTTACCAAAAATAATTCCTAAGGTTTTATCAGTCTGATCATAATCTGAAGTTTCCTGGTGAGTTAGACTGATTTTTGTACCAACAAACTCATCATGGGTGATGAAATTAATTACTCCAGCAACCGCATCACTACCATAAAGAGAAGTGGCACCTTCTTTCAGTATCTCAATCCGACTAAGTGCAATTTCAGGGATAATATTGACATCTATATACCCTTCGCCTTCATGAGACGGTGTCCCAGCGAAAGTTTGTCTTTTGTTATTTAGTAAGACCAATGTTGAAGCATGGTCAAGGCCTCTTAGGGTAATTGCTGACATTCCCTGATCAACTCCATCGAGTGTATTAGATTGAAAGTGAGATCCTGAAGAACTTGAAAGATATTTACTTATCTCACCAACACTAGTGATATTTAAATTATTGAATTCAGTCTCATCAATGACTTGAACACTTATTCTTTCAGGTTTGGAACCAATATAACTTCCTGTCACAGTTATCTCTTCGATCTCTTGACCATAAGTGTTTATTGATAAAGATAAAATGACAAATAAAAAAAGTTTTTTCATGTTTATTATTTAAGATATTAACCGGGAGCTATTGTAAAATAAAAAACTTGGTAAAAGAATAATTAAGAGATTTAAAATTATGAAATTTAGAGAGTTTTATGTCCTTGCTACTCTGCTTTTATTTTCACATTCAGTGTATTCGCATGAAAGTGAATGCAAAGTATCTGAAGATACTGAGTATAATCGACCATGCATTGAGAGACTAATACCAAGAGCATTACATATCATAGATAGGACTATGCTGGAGCCTCAAGCCTCCATATTTTCTGAAGACACAGACGGAGCCCTGGTTGACACAAATCTTCCTTTAGTTGCAGTTTTAGGGGCTTCAGGTAGGACGGGTGTACATGTTCTCGAAGAGCTCAAAGCTAGGGGAGGTAATGTGAGAGCATTGTCGAGAAATATTGAAAGGGCAAAAGAAAAAGTTAGTGGTGATTTTGAATGGGCTTATGCAGACGTTACTAAACCAAGAACTCTTACTCTAGCTCTGGAGGGTGTTGATATACTTATCTCTACCATAGGATCTACTGGCGGAGATAATTCAGAATTAATTGATTATCAGGGCTCAATTAATTTTGTTGATGCAGCTAAGGAGTCAGGTGTTAAGCATATTATTTATATGTCCTCTATAGGGGCTGGAGGAGCTGAAAATTTTAGTACAGCAATCATAAATCTTGTTACAGACAAGGCAATGAAATGGAAGTCTTTGGGAGAAGATTATATAAGAAACAGCGGAATTGATTTTACTATTATAAGACCAGGTGGCTTAAGGGGTGATTCTGGTACCTTAGGGATACGTTTTGAACAAGGGGATAAAATCATTGGTTGGATACCGCGTGGTGATGTTGCCTCTGTCTTAGTTGAATCAATGTTTAACTCAGACGCACTAAATAAAACTTTTGAGGTTATTAATGATGAGTCATTGGCATTAGATGCATGGAGAGATGAGTTCAAAAACCTAAAAATGGATGAATATGGGATAATCGCAACAGGAAATTTACCAATTAATTACATTTTGTTTCCATTGGTAATATTGGTATTAATTATTTACTTGATTAGAAGGAGAAGGAAAAAAAGGCTCTAGAGAACTCCATCTTCTCGTAGCTGAGTAATTTCCTTTTCATCTTTACCTAAGAGTTCACTCAGAACTTCATCCGTATGTTCACTCAGAGCTGGCCCAGGCCACTCAGTAGTTCCTGGTGTTTCAGTCAGAATAGGTAGCATCGCTGGGATCTGGAGGGTTCTTCCGTTTGCTTGGACTTCTTGAAACATACCTCTAGCGATATAGTGTTCATCCTTCATCATATCTTCTACACTCAAAATTGGTCCTGCTGGTACAGAAACCTCGTCCATGGTTGATAACACTTCATCTGAGGTGTGATCTTTTGTCCACTTTTCTATAGCCGCATCAATTTCTTTTTCATTATCAACTCTTCCTTGGTTTTCCTCTAATTCAGGGTTATTAGCCATATCAGGCCTGCCAATTGCATTCATAAGTCTTTTAAAAATTGAGTCACCATTCCCACCTATAATCACATATTTATTATCTGAGGTAATGTAGGTGTTAGTAGGTGCTATTCCAGTAATAGTAGATCCTGACGGTTCTCTGATGGCACCGCTCCCAGAATATTCTGGGACTACAGCTTCCATCATATTGAACACCGATTCATAAATGGCAGCGTCAACAACTTGTCCTTTTCCATCAGGGTCCTTTTCTCTTTGTATATAAGCCAACAGTACTCCCATGGCTGCATGCAAACCAGCTAAGGTGTCACCAATACTTAAGTTGGGTCTGACTGGAGGTCTGTCAGGAAAACCATTGACGTATCTGAAGCCTCCATAGCCTTCACAGACTGATGCATAACCAGGAAGATGGGATCTGGGCCCGGTTTGCCCATACCCTGAAATTCTTGCTGTAATTAACCCAGGGTTATCTTTTTTTAAATCCTCTGGGCTCATTCCCCATTTTTCTAGTGTTCCGGGTTTGAAATTCTCAATTAACACATCAGATTTTAAAATTAAGTCTTTTGCTATTTGTCTCCCTTCCTCTGTTTTTAGATTTAGAGTTATTGATTTCTTATTACGGGAAACGCTATGCCACCAATATGAAGTATTGTTTTCTGTTAATCGCCAATAGCGAACTGGATCTCCTGTTAGCGGCTCTATTTTGATTACTTCAGCTCCAAAGTAACCTAAAACGCTACCAGTAAAGGGCCCTGCAATCAGTTGACCCATTTCAATGACTCTCATTCCTCTAAGTGGTTTATCTTGTGCTTTTATATTCATTAATTTTCTAGTGATTTTATAGATAATTTACAAGATCTCGTTATACCATTTTGATAACGCTTTTCCAATTTCATCTGCTGAATCTTCTTGAATAAAGTGCAAACCTTTCACCGTAATTTCTCTTTGGTTTTTCCAGGTCCTACAAAAATCCCTCACCGTTCCTTGAATTATGGCTCCAGGTTTAGCATTAATAAAAAATTTTGGTATGTCATTTTCCTGCATCCAATTGGAATAATTATTTACTATTCTACAAACGTTCTCAGGCTCACCATCAATTGGTATTTCTCTTGGCCAAGAAAGCATTGGCCGTCTATTTTCTCCTGGTTCAATAAATGGTCTCCGATATTCTTTCTTTTCCTCATCATTTAAAGTTCTAATAATTGATCCGAATAATACTTTTTCAATAAAATAGTTTTTTTCTAGAACGAGATGTTCTCCAGCGTCAGATCTAAATCCTTGAAAAATTCCTTTGCTCTGATCATTCCATTCATCCCATGATAATTCTTTGACAATTGCTTCCATGTAAGCAATCCCTTTGACCAATTCAGGGTATTTATAACTCCAGTTAAAACCCAATGCAGATCCCCAGTCATGAAGCACTAACGTTATTTTTTGACCATCAGTTAATTTTCTGATTGCTTGCTCTATATAAAAGAAGTGTTCTTCAAATCGATATGAATTTGTGTCTGGGTCATCTAATTTTTCTGAATCACCCATCCCAATAAGGTCAATGCTTATGCACCGGCCAGCTGTTTCTAAATACGGAGTAATATTCCGCCAAAGATATGAAGAGGTTGGATTACCATGTAGAAACACAATTGGTTCTCCTGAGCCTTTTTCAATATAAGCAATATGTTTGTCGCCAATTAAAACTTTTTTCTTATGCATTTGACTTAATTGCTTTGTCCACAAGTTCTATAAAATCAGACTCTTTTTCTACTAGAGCTATTTCAGAAGCTTTTACACGATAACCATAATTCTTAGCAATCATTTCATACTTATTTTTCCTGTAATCTAATAACTTAGGAAAAACCCATCGGACAAAATTATTTGGATTAATATTTTGGTCTATTTCGCCTGTTTCTTTTGCATAATATTCAAGATGTTCCAAGAGAAATTCTTCTGTGTAAAACATAGGCTTTGGATTTTCCCTGGCTCTTTGTATTAAATCATCTCGAATGTTGTCATCATCTTCAATATAAAGAATTAGAGTATTTTCAATCAGTGTTGACATGGCTTCAGTATCGTTAAGTTCACAAATACTGCCCCCTGCATCATTAATAAAATGGTCATATTTATAAATTCTTCTGGACTTTTCAATAAATTCCGGAACATCCATCATTGCTTTAATTTCTGCGTCTTTATGCATTTTTTGACGTTTTAAAAATTCATCAAGAGATAAACCGCCTTTTTTTGGATCTCCGATCTTTCCTAGAAACATGGAAATAGGTAAAAGATTATCCACAGTTATATTGCTTGAAATAAAAATCGAGTCAGTTTTCAGCAGATCTGCCAAGAATTCAATCTTCATGGCCCTTTCTTTTATATTATCTAGGATCGGTTCTTCTAGGTACTTTGTGCCTATCCTATAATCCCCTGAGTAATGAAACCATTGAGATTTGGGTAATTTGTTTGCAAGTGTGGTCTTTCCAATACCTGACATCCCAAGGAGCGTTATTGCTTTGTTGGGTGATTTTATGAATTCATTATGTGTTGTTTTCATTGTTCAAAAATCTCTTATATCTAGATATATTACTATTGATGGTTTCCCATCTTATTATGATAATTTATCGGGAAAAGGGTATCATGGGCAACTTTTTATGACAGTAATTTATTAAGATAAGTATAAAGATATGGGTAAAAATAATTGGCAAATCTATAAGTTTGGTGGAAGTAGCCTTAATGATTCTGATTGCATAAACAGAGTTTGCAATTTAATTAAGGGGAATTCCAGTGAAAATCTGATTGTGGTAGTTTCAGCTATGTCAGGGATGACAAACCAGCTGCTTGAATATTCACAGTCAAAAGACGAGTCTATTTTGCAGACTATATCTGATCGTTATATACAAACCCTAAATGCAACACTTAAAGATGAATTATTCATTGAAAATGTTATTAATGAATTTAATCAAGATCTAGTTTCAATAAGAGAAAGAGCTAGTCTTGATTCAGGTGTAACTCTAAACATTGAGGGTAATCAAATATTAGGTTATGGAGAAATATGGTCATCAAGACTTATAAAAAGTGTCCTAAATCAGGTTCCTAGTGATCTAAGAGGCAGGGAT
>CAUZCF010000044.1:0-7244 GCA_963578425.1 Gammaproteobacteria bacterium
CAATTGAAACGATTATTGGACCAAGGCGAGTCATCAGGCTATTCAATTACTACCGGAGTGCCTATATCGACTAAATCAAAGACTTCTTCAATGTCATTATTAGACATATTAATACAACCTTTTGACCCAGGAATCCCAAGAATTAACTCATCAGGAACACCATGAATGTAAATGTATCTTTGCATACTATCAACATTGCCTAATCTATTTTTACCAATCTCGGTTCCACTTAACCAAAGTATTCTTGTTAATATCCAATCTCCTCCATTGAGATCATTGATGTCAGCTGAAAATACTGTTCCTGTTGGTCTTCGTCCTTTAAATATTTGTCCGCGTGGTTGTCCCGCCCCTATTTTTGCTCTAATTAAGTGTTGACCTCTGGGCGTGCAAAAACTATCTTTCTCCTCGCCAGGACCATGTTTTGAAGTAGCAATTATATATTCACGACTTTGTGTCTCTGTTTTCAAATACAGTCTTTGATGAATGATTGAAATAGAAATATTGGTCATTAGATTAAAGCTTCTTAATAAACTCATTATGATCATGTTCACTTGAACTCAGAAAAGATTTAAGTGTTTCTTTTTTCTCTCTTAATTGATTTTTGGATATTTCGCCAATTGTGGATTGATGATGGATGTAGATTAAATAAGTATTAAGGACATCGGCTTCACAATACTGGGTGATTTCATGCATTTTATTATCTACATACAAATCCCAAACTACTTTTCCTGAATGAAAGGCTTTACCAGGTAGTCCAAGGTGTTTTGAAACCCTATCAAGACCTGAAATTAGACTAATATTGCCATGTGATAAAACGGCTTTTAAATCAGTATGATGTTTGTCATCTAACAGCGTATTACTAATAACTAAATCTTCAGTAAGAGCCCTAAAAGAAATCACTGGGACATCAAATCGATGGCCATTCCAGGTCACGAAGTGGTTGGCATCTTCAATAAAATTTATAAAATGTTCTAGATGAGTAAAACTCTTCAATTCAATGGTTCCATTCTCTTCGGCTATACAAGAAATAGTGATAATTTTATGCAGATCAATAGGTAAAAAATCATCGCCTTTTTTTTGAAGTTGCTGAAAAAACATCGACCTTCCAATATCCTCGTCACTCAAACCGTCCAGATTCATGTTCTTTTTTCCGTACTCAAGATCTGGAATAGTCTCTACATCAAAAACTATGGTTTTCATTTATTTCTCTAAAATAACAAATGCCATAGACCAGGGCTGTTCATCAGTTAAACTAATATGAGATGAAGTAATCCCTTTAGTTATAAATAACTTTTCAAGTTTATTTGATAAAATTAATTCAGGTTGGCCAGAAGGTTTATTACTAACCCCAAAATCCTTCCATGTAATCCCTTGGGCAAACCCAGTACCCAAAGCCTTAGTTGCAGCTTCCTTTCCAGCAAATCGATTGGCCAAGAATTGATCTTGATCATTGGTCTGATGAAACAGCTCCAATTCAGATGAATTTAAAATTTTTGTCACAAACCGTTTACCGTATTTGTGATGTAGTTTTTTTATACGATCAATATTGACCATATCAACACCAATACCAAATATGCTCATTTTCTGGATTTAATCATTATTGCTTTCATCTCGCTCACTGCTTCTGCAATTCCTGAATTGACGGCTCTAGCAATAATTGAATGACCAATATTTAATTCTTTAATTTCACGAATAGCAGCAATTTCACTGGTGTTTTCATAATGAAGCCCATGGCCTGCATTGACTCTTACTCCAATACGATCAGCATGAACTGCACACTCCTTTATTCGATTCAATTCATAGTCTTGATCTGATGAATTAACGCTATCAGCATAAAGACCTGTATGAATTTCAACTGCATCAGCACCAATCATCTGACTGGATTCAATTTGTTTTGGGTCTGGATCAACAAAAATAGAAACTCTTATTCCAGATTTTTTAAGCTTTGCAACACAAGAAGATAAAAAATCTACTCTAGAGTAGACATCAAGTCCACCTTCAGTAGTTAATTCTTGTCTGTTCTCAGGAACCAAACAGCAATCATAGGGTTTTAATCGACAGGCAATATCAATCATTTCATTTGTTGCTGCCATTTCGAAATTTACTCTTGAATCTATCACTGCAATCATTCTTTCTACATCATGATCCTGAATATGTCTTCTGTCCTCTCTAAGATGAATAGTGATACTGTCAGCACCATTTTTTTCTGCTATAAGAGCAATCTGTACCGGGTCTGGATAATTAACCCCTCTCGCCTCTCTTAGAGTAGCTATATGATCTACGTTTACTCCTAATAAAATATTTTTATCTTTTTTCATTATTTAATAGTATTTTTTAACTGATAATATATATTACCAGTAAGTAATGAGGTTAATAAGAAATACTATAATTCTCATTATTGTGAAATTAAATTTATGATCGTTCATTCACTCTGAATTGACAGTGAACGGAAGCAGACAATAAAGTCGAAGGAACGCTCTTAACCACTCTAAATGTAGAGTTAGGAGGAAATTGTGGCTAATTCAAAAGAATTTTTAAATTCTGTAAATCAGATGTTTGACAAATCTGCCAAACTGCTTTCATTGCCAGAAGACTTAGCAAAAAAAATAAAGTTAGCAAACTCCACTTATAAGGTAAATTTTGGTGTTAAATTAAGAAATAAGCTGCATACTTTTACAGGCTTTAGGTGCGTTCATTCTGAACACAATGAACCAGTCAAAGGAGGTATTAGATACTCATTAGATGCATCACAAAATGAAGTTGAAGCCTTGGCAGCCTTAATGTCATATAAATGTTCACTGATGGATTTACCCTTCGGTGGATCAAAGGGAGCATTAATTATAGACCCCAATGCATGGAAACGAGACGAATTAGAAAAAATTACTCGAAGATTTACGTATGAGCTTGCTAAAAGAGATTTGATACACCCCTCACAAAACGTACCTGCTCCAGATATGGGGACAGATGAGAATGTTATGGCATGGATTGCTGATGAATACAGACGACTTAATCCAACTGAAATTGACTCACTTGCTTGTGTAACGGGCAAACCGATTTCAAAAGGAGGAGTTCACGGGAGAACTGAAGCAACTGGTAGAGGAGTATTTTATGCTATAAATGAATTTCTAAGCTACCCGAAAGACTGTAAAAGAATAGGACTTTCTCCTCATATTGAAGATCAACGGATTATAATCCAAGGTTTTGGTAATGTGGGCTATTATGCAGCAAAATTCCTTTCAGAACGTGGTGCAAAAATTATTACCATCATTGAGAAAGACGGTTCAGTGGTAAATGACAAAGGAATTAATGTTGAATCATTAAAAAAATACTTTGATAAAAAAAGAACATTTAATGGTTACGATGGGTTCACAACAACACGAAGTAGATTCCTAAGTAAAAAATGTGACATATTAATACCGGCTGCAATAGAGAATGTTATCAATAAGAATAACGCGAATAATATTAAATCTAAATTAATTGTAGAAGCTGGTAACGGGCCTATCACTGCTGAAGCAGATAACATTCTTCAAAAAAGAGGTGTTGTTGTTATCCCTGACTTCTATGCTAATTCTGGTGGGGTGATTGTGTCGTATTTTGAATGGGTAAAAAACTTATCAAAAATGCGATACGGATTGATGCAAGAAAGAGAAGAAGAAAAAAGACAATCTAATTTAGTGTCTGCCTTAGAGTTAATGACAAATAAGAATTTTCCAACTGATTTGAAAGATGAAGTTATAAAAGGTTCCACTGAAATAGACTTAGTTAGATCAGGACTTGAAGAGAAAATGAGAGAAGGCTATAGCAACATCCACGAAAAGTTTCATTCGAGCAAAAAAATTAAAGACCTTAGAACTGCTGGTATGGTGATAGCCATAAGAAAAATAGCTGATGCCTATCGTTATCTTGGAATTTGAAGGTAGAATAGCTTCTCTTTAACAAATTTAACGGAATTATAATGACTCACCTATCAAATTTTGCAACCGTTGATCCGTTCAATGGAATGAACGAAGAAAACCCTGGAAAGTGTCAAAATCTAGTCAGTGGTCAATGGAGAGATGCAGCTAATTATTTTGATAATGTTCCTGATCCTATTAATGGTGAGAGTTTTATACGAGTTCCAAACACACAAAATGTTGACGATTTTATAGAAAACCTAGCCAACTGTCCTAAAAGTGGTTTACACAATCCTTTAAAAAATGTGGAACGCTATGTGATGCTTGGAAATGTTTGTGCTAAGGCTGCTGAAGTTATGAGAGATAAAGAAGTCGAAGATTTCTTTGTTCGTCTCATTCAAAGAGTAATGCCAAAAGCTGATAATCAATGTTTTGGTGAAGTAAAAGTTACCAGGACATTTCTTGAAAACTTTGCAGGTGATGGCGTTCGTTTTCTAGGCAGAGGGTTTTCAAATCCAGGAGATTACGTAGGTCAAGAATCCTCTGGCTATCGATGGCCATATGGTCCAGTGGTTATTATTGCTCCCTTTAATTTTCCTTTAGAAATTCCAGGTCTACAATTTTTGGGGGCTGTGTTTATGGGAAATCGACCACTCATTAAATCAGCGACTACTGTCGGTGTTGTCTTTGAGCAATTCTTACGCTTACTTATTTATTCAGGCCTACCAGCAACAGACGCTGATATGCTGCATTGCAGTGGATCGACGATGGGAAATTTGGTTAAAAATTCCAGTAGTAATATTCGAATGCTTCAATTCACTGGCTCTTCAGGAGTTGCTGAGCAATTAGCTCAAGACATGAATGGTCGAATCAGAGTTGAAGATGCTGGGTTTGATTGGAAAGTGATAGGCCCAGATTACAGCTCAGAGTGGGATGATTACGTTGCATGGCAATGTGATGAAGACGCTTACAATGCATCAGGCCAAAAATGCTCGGCCCAAAGTATCCTCTTTGTTCATGAGAATTGGACAAATCATTTAATGCCAAAATTAAAAACACTTGCGGAGCGAAGACAACTGAATAATCTAAGTATAGGTCCGGTGCTTACTTGGAATAATAAAGAGATGCGGAATCACATAAATGGTTTACTTGAAATACCAGGTGCAAAGCTTCTTTTTGGCAATGAAGAGCTTGAATCACACAATATACCGAGCGTCTATGGGTCACTTAAACCGACGGCAATAGAGGTTCCAGTTGAGCAGTTAATGACAGAGCATTTTGACCTTATTACCACTGAGGTATTTGGACCTGTTCAAGTGATTGTTAATTATAAACATGATCAATTACCTATTATTCTCGAGACGTTAGAAAAGATTCCATTGCATTTAACTGCAGCGGTGGTCAGCAATGATCCCCTCTTCCTACAGCAAGTATTGGGGCTTACTGTCAATGGAACAACCTATGCAGGCATGAGGGCTAGGACAACTGGAGCTCCTCAAAACCACTGGTTTGGACCTGCTGGCGATCCAAGATCAGCTGGCATTGGTACACCAGAAGCAATCATCAATACTTGGAGCGGACATAGAGAAATCATAAAAGACATTGGCCCCATTGATACTGATTGGAGCACTCCTGAGTTAAGCTGATGAAAAGTTCCAACCAACGGAATTTTATAGATAAAGAATCCATCTTTGGACCCGACAACTATAAACCCTTACCAGTAGTTTTATCGAGAGCAAAAGGAGTTTGGGTCTGGGACGTCGATGATAATAAGTATTTGGACATGATGTCAGCATATTCTGCTGTAAGTCATGGTCATTCCCACCCTGAGCTACTGAAAGTACTCCATGAACAATCAAGCCAGTTAGCACTCACCTCTAGAGCATTTTATACCGACACCCTTGGCCCCTACCTAGAGACAATTACTTCGCTCAGTAACTTTGATATGGCATTACCAATGAACTCAGGTGCAGAAGCTGTCGAAACAGCTATCAAAGCGGCTAGACGATGGGCTTATCTCTCCAAGAAAATTGAATCAAACAAAGCTGAAATTATTGTTGCTGATGGTAATTTCCATGGCAGGACCACCACGATCATCAGCTTTTCCAGTGATGCTAACTCAAAAAATGACTTCGGACCGCACACACCTGGATTCGTGTCCGTTGAATTTGGCTCAGCTAAAGCCATCGAAGAAGCCATCAATGAGAACACAGCAGCTGTATTAATCGAGCCAATCCAAGGTGAAGGTGGAATTATAGTCCCCCCTGAAAATTTCCTTCCTGAGGTGAGAGAAATATGCACAAAAAACAATGTCCTGATGATTCTCGATGAAGTTCAATCCGGTTTAGGAAGGACGGGTAAAATGTTTGCCTTCCAGCATTCTAATATTCAACCTGATGGCCTGATCCTAGGAAAAGCGTTAGGCGGTGGATTTATGCCGGTATCTTGTTTCCTAGCATCCAAAGAAGTCATGCAATGGCTAACACCTGGGTCTCATGGTTCAACATTTGGTGGTAACCCTCTGGCTGCAGCAATAGGAAAAAAATCCCTGGAGTTACTTGAGGAAGAGAACTTAATTGAAAACAGCCGAGTGCTGGGAGATTTTTTCAAAAATGCCCTAATCAACATCAAAAGTAAGGTGATTAAAGAAGTCAGGGGTAAAGGCCTTTGGATTGGCGTGGTCATTGACCCAAACTATGTTTCTGGTAAAAATTTGTCTAAATTACTCCTCAAAGAAGGTATTTTATGTAAGGAAACCCATGAGACTGTCATCCGATTCGCTCCTCCACTGGTGATCACTAAAGAGGAAATTGAGTGGGCACTAGAGATCATAACCGCAGCACTCACCCAGATTGAAAACAAGGCTAATATCTAAAAATGAATGGTCAATCCACTAACCATGTGCTGCTCATCAGACCTGTTGAATTTTATAGTAACCAACAAACCATAGAAACAAACCATTATCAGAGTGTAGATGATGATAAACCCCATTCTGAGATCTTAGAAGACGCCCTTATAGAATTTGATAATTTTGAAAACAATCTCTTAGAAAATAATATTAAAGTTACAACATTAAAAGGGCAAGAAGGTTGCCCCGATAACATTTTTCCAAATTGGGCGGTCACTTATGATGATCAATCAATGCACTTATTTAGTATGCTTGGTGAGAATAGAAGGCTTGAAAAATCTGATGAACATATTGCTTTCCTTAATAAACAGTATCGAACGACATTAGATTACAGCCCATACGAAAATCAATCCCGGTTTCTAGAAGGAACCAGCAGTTTGGTTCTTGATAGAGTAAATCGTAAAGCCTATATGGGTATTTCAGCAAGATCTAACGAAGAACTA
>CAUZCF010000045.1:0-7241 GCA_963578425.1 Gammaproteobacteria bacterium
TTCCAAAGAGTTTATGTATGTGTTTAATATCTTTTTGATCCTTAATTGACTCACTACAAATAAAGGCTGTTTCCTGACCCAAACTCATCATCACGTTAGTATGATAAATTGGAAGATCATCATTTACCGCTTCAAAAACTACTGAAGAGTAATTTAATTTTTTACAAAATACTTCTAAGGCATTGATTGATGTTCTAGAAGATTCGCAAGCAAAAACAATTTTGTTAATTCGATCTAGTACCATGCTGCCAGTACCTTCAAGAAAAAAACCATCTTTTTCAAGATAACTAAGGTCAACAACCTTTTCTATCCTAAAAGATTCAAATTCTTCTAGGTATTTTAGAATGTCATTTCTTTTTTCTTTTCTTCGTGATTTAGCCATCATTGGGTAAATAACAGCAGTATTGTCCTGATGAAAGGTTACCCAGTTATTAGGAAATAAAGCGTCGGTGTTGTTTAGTTCTTTAATGTCATCCAAATCAAAAATAGTGATTTGGTGGTCTCTCAAAAGATTGACCATATTATCAAACTCCTCAATAGCAAGAGATTGGATCGATTCCTGAGAGTCATTTATATTTAGACCAGATTGAAATTTATTGGTCTCTAAAGTTTCTGTATTGCTTGAGAAGTTAGCTGGCCTGACCATCAATAATTGAGATGTAACTTGTTTATGCATAAAAACGGATTATAAGTTATTTATTTTATAGCTTTACACTATCAATCAGACGATCTTGTTTTTAACTTAGCCCAGTAAGCATCTAATTCTCGTTTCACATTTGGCCCGAGCAAATACAACGCTAACATATTGGCAAGCGCCATCGCAAAGATCATAGCATCTGAAAAATCCAGGACAGCATCAAGCTGCACAGTGCAGCCCACAACTACAAACAAACAAAATACTGTATTGAAAATTATTTTTGTTCGGCGTTTTTTCCCAAACATATAAACAAAGCCCTCTAGCCCATAATAAGACCAAGAGATCATGGTCGAGTATGCAAATAACATCACTACAACAGCAAGAACATTTGGAAACCAAGGGATAACGCTGGCAAATGCACTTGATGTCAGTTCAACACCGCGGATCGTTCCATCATTCAGCATTGCAGGATCGTAGACGGTGAGAATAATAACTAGTGCAGTAATTGTGCAAATACAAACAGTGTCGATAAATGGCTCCAACATTGCTACAAACCCTTGCGTCAAAGGCTCATCAGTTTTAACCGTTGCATGAGCGATTGCTGAAGATCCAATCCCTGCTTCATTGGAGAAGGCCGCGCGACGAAACCCTAAAATAAGGACAGCGATCATACCACCAGTGACTCCCTCAGGACTAAAAGCGTTGGTGATGATTGAAGAGATAGCTGAGGGAATTGCAGAAAAATTAGCCCCAATTACTACTAGCGCAGTACCGACGTACAGGAGCGCCATAAAAGGCACAAGTTTTGATGTGACTCTAGCAATACTTTTAATCCCTCCAATGATGACAAGTCCAGTTAGCAAAGCCAATATTGAACCAAATAACCACCCGCGACTGGCGAAAAAACCCTCGGTACCTCCAGTGACATTTACAAATTGAACATACGCTTGGTTGGCTTGGAACATGCACCCCACTCCAAGACAACCAATAACAATACAAATGGCATAATACCAGGCCATTATCTTGCCTAAACGTGGCATATTTCTCTCAGCAAGACCTTTGTCCATATAATACATAGGCCCACCTGAGACAGACCCGTCTGCATTGACTTGGCGATACTTAACCCCCAAAGTACACTCAACAAATTTAGATGCCATGCCCAGGAAACCAGCCACAATGAGCCAAAAAGTAGCTCCCGGGCCACCAATGGATATGGCAACGGCAACATGTGTGATGTTGCCAACACCTACAGTGCCGGACACAGCAGTTGTTAGTGCTTGAAAATGAGAGACCTCCCCAAGTGCCGTATTTGTCTTATCTTCTTTTCCGAGAACAATTCGAATCGCGTGTGTAAAACCGCGGATGTTAATAAGTCGTAAATAAAACGTAAAATACAAAGCGCCTGCAATAAGCCAAACCACAATCAAAGGAAGTTGTGACTCCCCGATTGAAATTGAATAAAAAACCAAATCATTAAACGCTGATGCTATCGGTTTAAATGCTTCGTTAATTGTTTCATCAATGGTTGCCATAAAAGTAGTCTCAAGAATTCATTATTATCTTTTAAAAACAGATTGTCCCCGAGCAAATGTTTCCATAATTGCAATATCTTTTATTGTATCGGGATTTGACAACAATGGGTTACGCTCCAAGATCACTAAATCGGCTTGTTTACCTGGGGTGATCGATCCTTTTTTATCTTCTTCGAAGTATTGATATGCAGCACCGAGTGTAATGGCATGCAAGGCTTGCATCGGTGTTAGGCGCTGATCAGGTCCTAAAACAAAGTCACTGCGTGTTTTTCTATTAACCGCTACCCACATTAAACGCATCATATCCGGTGGCACTATCGGTGCATCATTGTGAATGGTAAATGGTATTTGCATACGTGCAGTTTCTGCCGCAGGACTTATAAATGCTGCTCGTTCTTCACCAAAACTCTGTCGATGCCAATCCCCCCAAAAGAAAGGGTGTGCTGAAAAATAAGAAGGGATCAGTCCTAGCTTTTTAGTTTTTTCAAGTTGATCTCTGCGCATGAGTTGTGCATGAATAATTACCGTACGATGATCTGACATCTCTCTATTTTTAAGAGCTGCAGCTACGCCATCAATTAACATATCAATGGCACCGTCACCGTTTGCATGCACCAGTGTAGGGGTTCCTCGTTCAAGTAATTGAGCAATTTTGTGGTTAAATTGTTCTGCTGGATAAATCGGATAAGCTCGATAGTCAGAAGTGGCTCCAGGTGGACCCTCATTGTAAGGCTCTGAAAGAAAAGCTGTACGTCCTTGGGGTGAGCCATCCAAGCCAAATTTCACACCCCCCAATCGTAAACCATCCGTATATGATGATTCTGTTTCAATAGATGCCAACTGATTGTCATCAAAATAGTTTGACCAAGGAAACACCACAACATCAGCAATATAAGGTTTATTTTTTGCGGCCACACGTAATTTTTCAATGTCTAACATATTGGCGCCGCCGTCTTGTATGGTGGTGATGCCATAACTTACGTAGCGTTGTATTGCCTGTCTGACTAAAATTTCAAACTTGTCATTTTCAATAGGAGCCAGTATGTTTCTTGGAAATAAACCCATTGCTGTTTCTTCCATCACTCCGTTGGGTTCATCAGTACCAGAGATACGACGAATCACCCCTCCAGGTGGGTTTTTTGTATATTTGTCAATATTTCTTTCCTTAAGAGCTGCTGAATTTACAGTAGCCAAATGTCCAGAAGCATGCGTCAACATAATCGGGTGATCAAGTGAAGCTTGATCTAGGTCATTGCGATTTGGGTGTCGCCTTTCCTTAAGTAAAGAGTCGTCATAACCAAATCCCAATACCCAAGTTCCAGGTGGGAGTTGCTGTTGTTCAATTGAAGCTTCAACTAAAGCAACGATATCATCAATACTCTTTACATGACCAACTGGCGGAGGAGCAAGATCAATTACTTCTGTTAATTTAGCAACAGCTGTCATATGACCGTGGGCATCAATAAATCCTGGGACTAATGCATTTTCTCCAAGCTCAATAACACGAGTAGAACTCTTTTTTAATTTTAAAATTTCTTCAGCAGAACCTGTTGCAATAATCTCTTGGCCAGCCACAGCCACAGCAGTTACATTTATAGATGCTGAATCTACCGTAATAATATGATCCCCTATAAAAATAACATCTGCAGATTGGTCTTCCGTAATTGAACTTTTTGCTTCTAACTCTAAGCCTGCAGCTAGCACCATAAAGCAAACTAAAGCGACTGATCTTTTTATCGGCTTAATCATTGTTGTCATGACTCCCTGTGAGCAGCATAAACGGACGCTATTGCTGCAGAAGCAAGTCTTGCCTCTGGGGGATCTGCACGTGACGTTAGCATTATAGGCACTTTCATGCCAAGCACTAAACCGGCAGCTGTAGCGCTCATAGAATAAACCATCTGCTTAAATAAAATATTTCCAGCCTCTAAATTTGGCATCAATAAAATATCTGCCTTGCCTGCAACCTTATTGTTTATGCCCTTAATTGTCGCCGCCTTTTCAGAAATTGCCACGTCCAAAGCCATTGGTCCTGCGATTTCTGCACCAGGTAATGCCCCATTTTTAGCTGCTTTAACGATCTCAACAGCATCTCTACTTGAAGGCATTTCAGGTGTGGGTACTTCAGTTCCAGAAATCAGTGCAACACGTGGATTTGGATGACCAAGTGCGTGCATAAGCTCTATAGCATTCCGAGTAATTTCAATTTTTTGTTTCACCCGAGGTAAAATATTTATAACAGCATCAGTGATACATATACCAGATTGATCACCTGGTACTGTCATATAAAAAGCATGACTAGGGCGTCGCTTTAAACGAATACCTTGCTTTCGTTGAAGAGCTTCCTGCATCAGAGTCTCTGAGTGAATATGGCCTTTCATTAATGCAGAAACCTCATCTGAGTGTGCTAGTGCTACACTGAGTTTCGCTGCTTTAAGGTCACTCTCAGCATCAATCACAGTGAGTGCTCTTATGTCCCAATTGATAGCAGCTGCCGTAGAGTTGATGGCGTCAGAATCACCAACCAATATGGGTTCAATTAAATTATGTTCTGTTGCTAGTTTGACGCTTGTCATCACTGTTTCTGTTATTGCATTAACGACGGCGGTTTTTAATGGTGGATGTTGCTGAGCATGAACCAGTAAATTTGGTGGACATTCAAATGGTGCAGCGCTCAACATAAAACGTTCCTAGATTCAGACGTATTGTTTGTATTTGTCCAAGTGGCGAACCGGTTTCGATAATGCATCACGCCGAAATGGATCACCTAACTCTTGAGTGCACATAATCTCAATCACTGTGGTCTTATGCTCATTCATCTGTGCACCGATGGCAGTTCTTAGAGCCGTCCCAACATCTTCAAGTCGATTAACAGTAATCCCTTCAGCTCCCATGGCACGAGCAATGTTGGCAAAACTTTGATTATCAAGTTCTCCAGCCACAAATCGCTGGTCGTAAAAGTCCACCTGATTTTTTTTCTCTGCCCCCCACTGACCGTTATTGAAGACAACGGCTGTAGTAGGTATATTTTCACGCACACAGGTCATTACCTCGCCCATGCTCATACCCCAAGCTCCATCTCCAGCATAGGCAATAGCAGGTCGATCTGGTGCTGCAACCTTGGCGCCAATAATTGTTGGGAAAGCATAACCACAGTTACCAAAACTCATTGCAGCAAAGAAGCTGCGTGGTTTTTCAAAACGTAAATAACTATTGGCAACTGAATTAATATTACCGATATCAGTTGAGACCATAACATCTTCTGGCATTGCTTTTTCAAGTTCACGCAAGACTTGGCGTGGATGCAGAAAATCTGGTCCAGCTTTTTTTATGGCTGCTTCACTGAAGGCATCTTTCTCATGAAGCCATTCATCGAGTTCCTGTTCCCATTCCTTCTTAGCGGTTGCAATTTTTGCTGCCCGCTCTTCCTTATTTTTATCACTTGCCAGGCTAATCCCTTCAAGTCTATAAAGCATAGCTTCGGCAGATGCTTTAGCGTCACCACAAATACCAACGGAGATTTTCTTTACCAACCCCAGCATTTTATGATCGGCGTCCACCTGGATAATTTTGGCATTGCTTGGCCAATAGTCCAGGCCGTATTGTGGCAATGTTCCAAATGGACCCAATCGAGTACCCAGTGCCAACACAACATCAGCTTGGCTGATCAGGTGCATACCTGCTTTTGAACCCTGGTAACCAAGTGGTCCGCACCAAAGAGGATGACTTGCAGGAAAAGAATCATTATGTAAATAACTGTTGACTACTGGTGAACCCAGACGCTCTGCTAATAACTTACAAGCATCCACACCACCAGCATTGACAACACCACCCCCAGAAACAATAACTGGGAATTTAGCATCGGCTAGCAAAGTTGTTGCCTCATCTAGTGTTTGTTCTCCTCCAGGACCTCGGTCAAGATGCATAGGCTCAGGAATGTCGACATCAATTTCACCATAAAATAAATCTCTGGGAATATTGATTTGAGTCGGTCCCATTTCTGAAAGCGCTCGGTCAAAACATCTTCCGGTAAATTCTGCCATCCGATTTGAGTTGTTTAGATGCACTTGGTATTTGGTAAATTCCTGAAACATTGGTAACTGGTTTGCTTCCTGAAAGCCCCCTAAACCAATTCCCATGGTTCCTGTTTCCGGGGTAATAATAACAACCGGTGAATGCGCCCAAAATGCTGCAGCAATACCTGTAACACAATTGCTAATACCAGGACCATTTTGCCCTATACAAACACCCTGTTTTCCACTAACACGAGAGTAACCATCTGCCATATGTGCAGCACCTTGTTCGTGTACAACAGAAATAAAACGAATGCCAGCAGGCTCAAAAATATCCATGGCATCCATGAACGCTGAGCCCATAATGCCGAAAATTTCTGTAACCCCATGAGTAGCCATGGTTTCAACAAAAGCCTCGCTTGGAGTCATGCGAGCCAAATTTTTTTCCTTACTAATATAGGGATGACATTTTTCATTTATTAACTATAACAAACCTAAAAAAAAACGAAGATGATATGATTATAAATCATCTTCGTTTTAAAAGTAGTCCTGGCAATGTCCTACTCTCACATGGGGAAACCCCATAATACCATCGGCGCTGTGCATCTTCACTTCCGAGTTCGAAATGGGATCGGGTGGTACCTACACGCTATGTTCACCAGGAAAAAAGAATTTAGCTTAAACTGTGCACTGTGTAAAGTTATTTGATTGTTATAAGACCAAGCCTCACGGGTAATTAGTATCGGTTAGCTTCACTCATTACTGAGCTTCCACACCCGACCTATCAACATCGTAGTCTTCGATGACCCTTCAGGGATCTCTAGGATCCAGGGAAACCTTATCTCAGGGTGGGCTTCCCGCTTAGATGCTTTCAGCGGTTATCCCTTCCGTACATAGCTACCCGGCAATGCCACTGGCGTGACAACCGGAACACCAGGGGTACGTCCACTCCGGTCCTCTCGTACTAGGAGCAGCTCCCTTCAAGTTTCCAACGAACGCACCAGATAGGGACCGAACTGTCTCACGACGTTCTAAACCCAGCTCGCGTACCACTTTAAA
>CAUZCF010000046.1:0-7168 GCA_963578425.1 Gammaproteobacteria bacterium
TAGGGCTCATAATTTCTCTCAATTGACGTTTTCCCAATTTGCTCTTTACCAGTATAAAAGCTAGGGTCGAAACGAGCATAATCTCCACCTGATATAGCCCCTACATAACCTAGGGCATGTGAGAATATTTCACCTTTAGGATAATGCCTAGATAATCTGGACTTGATATCAATTCCTTTAAAATTATTCCGATTATTTGCGAACACAGCAACTTCTCTTTCACTTAGATTTCTTCTTAAAACAATACTTTTAAATTGCAGGTTTTTATCAATCCTTTGTTTGATGTTATCAATATTGTTTTTTTTAATAAGATCCAAGTCTGCTAGTTGTTCTAGAGATGCGTCTACATCAAGAACTTGTTCAGGGATCATTTCCAACTGAAAGATCGGTTGGTTATTGGCTAAAACATTTTTATTTCTATCATAAATTAAACCCCTTGATGCTGGGAGTGATTGCATCCTTATGGTGTTATTCAAAGACCTTAGTTTATATTGATCAGACTCGATCACCATTAAGAAAAATAGACGCGTAATAATAATTGTTGCCAGAATCAATATAGCAATCGAGCAAAATAGAATTCTAGAAAGGAAGACTTCTTTTTCTACTTCTTGGGTATTTGAAGATTTAAATTCCATAGTTGTTACTATTCAAGGAATAAGGATTGCATTTTTTCAAGAACCCTCATAAATATTGGCCAGACAAGAACAGCGATACCTACATTAATCCAATCATAAATATTGAAAGACATGGTGCCGCTTACCCCATTAATCCATAGAGAAATAAGCTCACCCAAGGACAATAGCATTAAAACAATAAGCATAATCTGCCACATTGGATAAACTCTAATCTGAAATCTAAAACGATAAGAAAGATAAGAAAGCACAGCCAGAATTAAGGCATTCTCCCCCATTAGACCCCCAGTCATAATGTCTAGAATTAACCCAGAAAACCAGACTGAGATTATTCCAATAAGTGAAATATTAAATATTGAGAAGAATATCACTGTCATCTTTAACCATGGAAGCCTATATTGATCTAAGAGGTCAGGCACAGGTATGACCGTTAAGATAATTGATAACAAAATCATTGACCAAATAAAAAATAAATTTCTTAGTTGGTTGTTCATTAGTTAACCTCTGTTGGTTGGATGACCCAAATTTCATTAATGGTTTTCAAATTACCAAAAGGTGTAACACTAATTTCTAGAAATGATTCCCCTGGATTATTGATAACATCTTTTATTGTTCCAACTGGAAAGCCTTCAGGGTATCGCCCACCTAAACCAGACGTAATAAGGACATCTCCTGTTTTAACATCCGTGTTTGTTGGTAATGTATTGATTCTAAGTTCATTGTAATTACCTATACCTACAGCAATACTTCTAAGACTGGTTCTAACAATTTCTATAGGTATAGCGTGTTCACGGTCACTAATCAATAACACTTCTGATCCAAAGATTTGATCACGTATGATATGACCCAAAATCCCATTGCTATCAGCCACTGCTGAGCCAATAACAACATTATCTCTACTCCCTTTGTTAATTACTATTTGATGCTTCTCAGCTATAGGACTAACGGCAATAATATCTGCAAAAATATAGCTATTATCTTTTTTTGGTTGTGAATCAAGAAGATCATAGAGTCTTTTATTTTCAGACTCTAACTTATAGACTTGTTGAATTTGTGATCTAAGCTCAAAATTATCTTTTTTTAAGACTTTATTCTCTTGCAGAATTTTTTTGCGTTCAGAGAAATTTGTATTCAATTTCTGTATAAAATTTTTCGGTAGATTAATTAGATACTGTACTGGGTAGAGTGATGCCGAGAGGTAAACTCTTAATGCAGGAAGGTAATTTTTTTGGTAATCCTGGTACATCAAAACGCAAGATATAATGACAACTATTATCAGACGATAAGCAGAGAAGTTTTTTTCAAATCTATTTATTCTTTGTTGTGGATATAACGGCATGTTTTAACTCATCCGTTATTATTGATTCTCTAGGCAATCAATTCAATTCAAAAAAGTCAGTACCTTGTTTATCAAGGATTTCAATAATTCTACCACCACCTCTGGCAACACAGGTTAAAGGGTTGTCAGCAAGCAACACAGGCAAACCTGTTTCTTCTGCTAACAGTTTTTCTATGTTAGTAAGCAGTGCTCCACCCCCAGTCAGAACAATACCTCTTTCAGCAATATCTGACCCCAATTCTGGTGGCGTTTGTTCTAAAGCTGATTTGAGAGAATTGGCTATGGATTGAAGAGGTTCTTGAAGTGATTCAAGTATTTCATTGCTGTTGAGTGTAAAGGTTCGTGGCACGCCTTCTGACAAGTTTCTTCCTTTTACTGAGATTTCACTTACCGAGTCACCAGGGTATGCGCTACCAATTTCATGTTTAATTCTTTCTGCTGTGGCTTCACCAATTAAAATTCCATAATTTCTTCTTATAAAATTTATAATTGACTCATCAAAAGTATCACCACCAATTTTGACGGAGTTTCCATAGACAATTCCATTGAGAGATATGACTGCTATTTCTGATGTTCCACCGCCAATGTCTACAACCATTGATCCTCTTGCCTCATGGACTGGAAGACCTGCTCCAATTGCAGCAGCCATGGGTTCTTCGATTAAAAAAACTTTTCTAGCTCCAGCTCCTTCAGCAGATTCTCTAATAGCTCTTCTCTCAACTTGTGTTGATCCAAAAGGGACGCAAACTAAAATTCTTGGGGCAGGTCTGAAATATCGGGAACCATGAGCCTTTTTAATAAACGCTTGTAACATGGCTTCAGTTACTATGAAATCTGCAATGACACCATCTTTGAGTGGCCTTATAGCTTCAATGCTGCCTGGAGTTCTACCCAGCATAGCCTTAGCATCCGTGCCAACTGCAACAACAGTTTTTGTTGTTTTCCCATTTTCACTTCTCAGAGCAACCACGGAGGGTTCATTTAAAACAATACCCTTGCCACTGGCATATACCAGTGTATTTGCGGTGCCCAGATCTATTGAAAGATCATTAGAAAAATAACCTATAATGTTCTTAATCACTGTTTAGTTGTTTCAAAAAAAGTAAGGTAGAAAGAATACTCTAACAACGTGTAGGATTTTGAGCAACTGGAAGTTATCATAACTTAATACTATTTTAATAAATTTAATTAATGACTATTACTAAATCTGATATCGAGCATATTTGTGGTTTGTCTAAACTCAATTTGGACGATGATGAAGTTCCAATTTATCTTCAACAAATGACAGATATATTAGAAATGATTGAGCAACTTCAATCAGCAGACACGAATGAAATTATACCCATGGCTCATCCTTTAGACATGCATCAACGTTTACGGGAAGACATTGTGACTGAGACCAATCACCGCGATATTTATCAAAAGAATTCATCACATGTAGAAGAAGGATTCTATAAAGTACCCAAAGTTATTGAATAAAGATCGAAAGAAATCAAATTGATTCTATGGAAAGATTTACCGTAAAAGCAATTCAAAATATGCTTTCAGAAAAACAGATTAGCGCAACTGAACTGTTTGATTTATATCGTTCTAGAATTGCTGATTATGATCAATCACTCAATGCTTTCATTACAAGTGATATTCAACCCAATGCTGCATATATGACTGATGATCAAGATCAGGAATCACCAATAGATTTTGCACTTACGGGAATACCTTATGCAGCAAAAGATATTTTTTGTACACAAGGCATAAAAACCACATGTGGTTCAAAGATGCTTGAGAATTTTATACCGCCTTATGATGCAACAGTGGTTAGAAGGCTCAAGAGACAAGGTGCAGTGTTGCTGGGAAAAACCAATATGGATGAATTTGCCATGGGTTCTTCAAGTGAAACCAGTTATTTTGGTTCTGTTCATAATCCATGGGACATAGAGAGGACTCCTGGAGGTTCTTCAGGAGGTTCAGCTGCTGCAGTTGCCGCCGGCCTTACACCAATTGCTTTAGGCACAGACACAGGAGGCTCAATTAGGCAACCTGCTGCTTTTACAGGTATCACAGGCCTTAAACCAACTTACGGACGTTGCTCAAGATACGGCATGGTGGCTTTTGCTTCAAGCCTCGATCAAGCAGGAATTCTAGCCCTATCAGCTGAAGATACAGCTATTTTCTTGGAGTCTATGGCCGGTTTTGACCCTCTTGATTCAACATCTGTTGAAGAATCTGTACCTCAATACAGTCAGTATCTTGAAGAAAATATTAAAGGTAAAATTATTGGACTACCCAAAGAATTTTTTGATGGCAGTTTAGGTAGTGCTTATGAAGCTCTAATTGCGGAAAGTATTGATAGCTACAAAAAACTAGGGATTGTATTTAAAGAAATTAGTTTACCAAACATTGGTTACTCAGTGCCTACATATTATGTTGTAGCACCTGCAGAATGTTCTTCCAATCTTGCTAGGTATGATGGAGTGCGTTTTGGTTATCGTTCGCAAAATATTGAAGATCTTGATGAATTTTACAGAACCAATCGTCAGATTGGGTTTGGCCAAGAAGTTAAAAGAAGAATCATAACAGGAACTTATGTTCTTTCTACAGGTTATTACGATGCTTATTACTTAAAGGCCCAAAAAGTAAGACAATTAATCAATCAGGATTTTGCGAGAGCTTTTGAGTCAGTGGATATCATATTAGGACCAACGACCCAAACAGCAGCATTTAAATTGGGCGAGAAAATAGATGATCCGGTGAGTATGTATATGAATGACATGTATACAATCTCAGCAAATCTAGCAGGTTTACCAGCTATATCTCACCCTATCGGTTTTGTTGAAAATTTACCGTATGGGCTGCAACTTATTGCGCCTCATTTTAAGGAGCTCGATTTATTGAGTCTAACTCATCAATACCAGAAAGTAACAGACTGGCATCAGGCTGTGCCACGACTGTTACAGAGTTCAGAGGGTAATGACTAATGCATTGGGAGACTGTCATAGGGTTAGAGATTCATGTGCAACTGGCGTGTGACAGCAAAATATTTTCCAGTGCATCCACAGCTTATGGGAAAGAGCAAAACACGCAAGCCTCATTGATTGATCTTGGTTACCCAGGCGTTTTACCCGTTTTAAATAAAGAAGTAGTCATGATGGCGATTAAGTTTGGCTTAGCAGTTGATGCTGAAATAGCAGATCTTTCAATTTTTGCCAGAAAAAACTATTTTTACCCGGATTTGCCAAAAGGCTATCAAATCAGTCAGTATGAATTGCCGATCGTGTCAGGTGGACAGTTGTTTATTACACTAGATAATGGAACAGAAAAAAGAATAGGAATTACCAGAGCTCACCTCGAGGAGGATGCAGGTAAATCGATTCATGATAAGTTTCCAGGCACATCTGCCATCGACTTAAATAGAGCTGGAACCCCTTTGCTTGAAATTGTATCAGAGCCTGAACTTAGTTCAGCAAAAGAGGCGACTTTATATATGCAAAAAATACATCAGTTAGTTCGCTATCTTAAAATCTCAGATGGAAATATGCAGGAAGGTTCTTTTAGATGTGACGCTAATGTCTCATTAAAACCAAAAGATAATACTGAACTCGGCACCAGGGCTGAGATTAAAAATATTAACTCATTTAGATTCATTGAGAATGCTATTAATTATGAGGTTGAACGACAAAAGGAAATTCTAGAACAAGGAGGTTCTGTGGTCCAAGAAACTCGTTTATATGATTCTGATGCAGGGGAAACTAGATCTATGAGAACAAAAGAGGAGGCTAATGATTATCGTTATTTCCCAGATCCTGATTTGTTGCCCGTAAAAATTGATAAAGAGATTATAGAAACGATTGCTGCATCACTTCCAGAGTTGTTTAATCAAAAAGTTGATCGTTATATCAAGACACTATCAATAAAACCTGTTGACGCAACAGCAATAGCAAAAAATATAGAATTAGCTGAATATTTTGAAGACGCTCTTAATACCTATAATGGTAATCCTCAGCTATTAGCTAATTGGTTGATCACTGAGGTAATGGCTATTCTAAATAAAGATAAGATCGAAATAGCAAGCCTATCAATCAGTGCAAAATCAGTAAGTCAGTTAATACAGAGAATTGATGATGGAACAATTTCATCAACAATTGCCAAAAATATATTTAGTCAACTCATAGAAAGTGAGATGAGTGTTGATGAATTAATTAAAGACCAAGGGCTTGAGCAAATCTCAGACACAAATGAGATTGAGCAAGTAATTAGAATTGTATTAAATGAAAACCAAGAACAACAAGACCAATATCTCGCTGGCAAAGAACAAGTGCTTGGTTTTTTAATCGGCAAGGTAATGCAAAAGACACAAGGCAAGGCAAACCCTAAACTTGTTAATGATTTGATGGTTGAAATATTATCAAATCATTAATTAGATAATAGAAGGAGTTTAATGCATATAGACGTATTTTCGAAGAATATCTAAGAACATACTGAACATTTCATATTTTTAGGGATATTAATTTTCTGATAGATATTATTTTTTAAGTCAAAGATTGAGATAGTATTTTCTTCATTATTGTTGATGCCAATAAGAGTTTTAATGCATTCGTTTGCCATCATAGAGCCAATCATACCTGCCACAGGCGACATGATCCCATTGCCTTCACAATTTTCTAGATTTTCATCACTAGAACTGTATAGACAGTTAAGGCAACTGTTATTATCTTTTGTGTTATTTAATTTAAGTACATGACCTTCATATCTAATGGCCGCTCCTACAATCAAGGGCTTTTTTATGTTGTAACAAATTTTATTAATCATCAATCTTGATTCTAAATCATCAGTTGCGTCTATAACGATATCAACATGACTGATTACCTTATTCATTTCATCTTCTGAAAGTTTTTTATCAATGGAATTGATGGTGGCTTCTGAATTATATTCCATGAGTCTTTTTTTAGTAATTAAAGCTTTATTTTTTCCAAGGTCATCAGCTTTAAATAATATCTGTCTAGGAAGATTAGATTCATCAATCGTATCGAAATCAACGACAGTAATCTGACCAATTCCCGAAGTAGTTAAATAAATACTGGCTATCGAACCTAGACCACCAGCTCCAATAATCAGAACTGAACTTTTAAGCAGTGTATTTTGTGATTGCTCTCCAAAATCTTCTAGCCTTGTATGACTACTGTATCTTAACTGATTATTC
>CAUZCF010000047.1:0-6911 GCA_963578425.1 Gammaproteobacteria bacterium
AGTTTTTTTACTTTTTGGATTAAAGAGATAAGATTTTTGTACACTAACTTCTTTTGCTAAGTCTAAACCTGATAAGCCTGAAAATGACTTTGCTAGGTTAATGCATTTATTAACATTCTTATAATCGGTACTTATACAACCCTTCATTGCTCCATGTTTACGTAAATGATTGGTTAGCTTTCTGGTGTCAATATCAGCAATTGCAACAACGTTATGTTTTTGTAGAAAGTTCTGTAAATCATCTTCATTTCTCCAGTTACTAGCAATTGATGATGATTCTCTGATTACAAGCCCTGATAGGTATGTTTTTTTGCTTTCATAATCTTCTGAATTTGTACCCGTGTTACCAATGTGAGGGTATGTTAAGGTAACAATTTGTTTATAGTAAGATGGGTCTGTTAGTATTTCCTGATACCCAGTCATTGCTGTATTGAATACAACTTCACCAATAGAAGAACCTTCTGAACCAATTGAATTACCTTTAAAAGTTGTCCCGTCTTCTAATGTGAGCAACGCTTTTGTCAATTTATAGTCCTATTTATTTGCAAAAAAGGGAAGGAAACCGTAAGGCCCTTCCCTATAATTTGTTTGGAACCCAAAACATATTAGGATCAAATTTTTCTTATGTCACGTATTAATTTATATATTTAAACTAACAATTTATTTAAGTAATTAAATTCCTAATCGATTAAAAAAGTTTTTTACACTTTCTGACCATTTATTTTTATTAGGTCGATGTTCTTTTTTGCTGGATTTTATAGATTCTTCAAAAGATTTCAAAATATTTTTTTGTTCATTATTTAAGTTAATGGGCGTTTCTATTTGGATTGAACAAAATAAATCCCCACTAGTTCTGTCACGATAAGATTTTACGCCTTTACCTCTTAATCTAAATACTTTTCCAGATTGAGTTTCGGTTGGAATAGATAAATTTACTGCTCCATCTATTGTGGGAACCTCTATGGTTCCACCTAAAGCTGCTTTAGAAAAACTTAAAGGAACTTCACACATCAAGTGACTTCCCTCTCGTTTAAAAATAGGATGTTTTCTAAGTTTGATATCAACATATAGATCTCCTGAAGGCCCTCCCTTAATACCGGCTTCACCTTCATTGGATAATCGGATACGATCATCATGGTCAACACCAGGAGGAATTTTAATTGAAATTGTTCGCTCTTTTTGAACTCTACCTGATCCAGAACAATCAAGACATGGGTCCTTTATAGTTTCCCCAGTTCCTCGACAGTCTGGGCAACTCTGCTGTAAAGTAAAAAAACCTTGCTGCACTCTCACTGAACCTCTTCCGTTGCATCGTTGACAAGAAGTTGCTGTTGTTCCTTTTTTTGCACCCGAACCATTACAATTTGAGCAAGTTGTCAGTGATGGGATATTAATCTTAATTGTTTCACCAAATACAGCTTGCTCTAGATCTAAATCTAATTCATACCTTAAGTCAGATCCTCGTTGCGAACTATTTTGTCTTCTTTGACCTCTTGAATTACCAAAGATATCTCCAAACATATCGCCAAAAATATCATTAAGTCCATCACCCGTATTAAAGCCCCCGCCCATTCCACTCTGAGTATTTAACCCTTCATGACCAAATTGGTCATAAGCAGTACGTTTTTGACCATTTGATAACACTTCATAGGCTTCTTTAGCTACTTTAAATTTCTCTTCTGAAGTCTTGTCTCCAGGATTACGATCTGGGTGGAATTTCATTGCAAGCTTTCTATAAGCCTTTTTTATCTCAGCATCAGATGAGTTTTTTTGAACACCTAGTGTTTTATAGTAATCCTGTTTACTCATAACTGTCCTTTAAAATGACAAGATAGACATGTTGTCTATCTTGTATGTTATTGAATTGATAAAAATAATTTATTTATTATCTTTATCTTCCTCAACTTTATCTTCCTCAACTTCTTCGTATTCAGCATCAACAACATTATCATCTTCTGGTGAATCATCGTTGTTATTAGATTCATTATTTGCTTTATTTTGAGCTTCTTCAAATGCTTTTTGGGCTATACCTACTGACGCTTCTGATAATGTTTTAACCTTGGCTTCAATAGTATCTTTTTCATCTCCCTTGAGTGCATCTTTCAAATCACCCAATGCCGCTTCGACATTAGATCTTTCATCAGCTGTTACCTTGTCTCCTAATTCTTCGAGTGTTTTTTCAGTTGCATGAACCAATTGATCACCTTGATTTTTAATATCCACAAGATCTCTGAATATTTTGTCTTCTTCTGCATTTGACTCAGCATCAGAAATCATTTGCTCTACTTCTTCATCCGATAAACCACTAGATGACTTAATAACAATTTTCTGTTCTTTTCCCGTTTCTTTATCTTTAGCAGAAACATTAATTATCCCGTTAGCATCAATATCAAAGGCTACTTCTATTTGAGGCATACCTCTTGGTTTGGATGGTATGTCAGTTAAATCAAATCTACCCAGTGATTTATTATCTTGTGCTTTCTCTCTTTCACCTTGTAGGACATGGATAGTAACAGCGGTTTGATTATCTTCTGCTGTTGAGAATATTTGCTCTGCTTTAGTTGGAATGGTGGTGTTCTTTTCTATTAGTTTTGTTGTAACAGCACCAAGCGTTTCGATACCTAATGAGAGTGGTGTAACATCCAATAATAAGACGTCTTTAACATCACCAGAAAGGACCCCACCTTGTATGGCAGCACCAATAGCAACTGCTTCATCTGGGTTAACATCTTTTCTAGGTTCAACACCAAAAAATGCTTTAACCTCTTCTTGAACTTTTGGCATTCTTGTTTGTCCACCTACCAATATAACATCATCAACATCTCCAACATTAAGACCAGCGTCTTTTAGAGCTGTCTTACAAGGCTCGATCGTTTGAACAATAAAATCTTCGACGAGAGATTCAAGTTTAGCTCTCGTTAATGTTAAATTTAAATGTTTAGGGCCTGATGAGTCAGCAGTTAAATAAGGAAGATTAATGTCTGTTTGAACTTGGTTTGATAGTTCTATTTTTGCTTTTTCAGCAGCTTCTTTTAAGCGTTGAAGTGCTTGGGTGTCTTTAGTAACATCCATGCCTGTTTGTTTCTTAAACTCATCAAGTAAGTAATCCATGATTCTAAGATCAAAATCTTCACCACCTAAGAAGGTGTCACCGTTTGTTGCAAGAACTTCGAATTGGTTTTCACCATCAACATCAGCAATTTCAATAATAGATACATCAAACGTCCCACCACCTAAATCGTATACAGCAATTTTTCTATCTCCACGTTTTTTATCAAGGCCATAGGCCAACGCTGCTGCAGTTGGTTCATTAATAATTCTCTTAACTTCTAAGCCAGCTATCTTGCCTGCATCTTTAGTTGCTTGTCGTTGAGAGTCATCAAAATATGCTGGTACTGTAATAACAGCTTCAGTAACTTCTTGTCCTAAATAGCTTTCAGCAGTTTCTTTCATTTTTCTCAAAACTTCCGCAGCAATAGCTGGGGGAGATGTTGCTTTTCCATTTGCCAATACCCAGGCATCTCCATTTTTCGCTTTCTTTATTTTAAACGGAACTTTATCCATGTCTTTTGTTACAACAGAGTCATCAAACTTCCTTCCAATAAGTCGTTTTATTGCGTACAAAGTGTTTTCAGGGTTACTTACAGCTTGACGTTTTGCTGATTGACCGACAAGTGTTCTATCCTCACCTTTTGAGTACGCAACAATTGAAGGTGTTGTTCTATCTCCTTCAGAATTCTCTATGACCTTAGTTTGATCACCATCCATGATGGCAACGCATGAATTTGTTGTTCCTAAATCTATTCCTATTACTCTTCCCATAATTTCCTCCATAAGGTGTTTGTTTAGATATATGAACGGATAGATACTTTTCAAGTAAAGAAAACTATTTTTCTTTTTCAGAAGCGACTATTACTCTTGCTGGCCTTAACAACCTTTGATTTAAACGATATCCTTTTTGTACGACTTGGACTATGTACCCATGTTCAACTTGATCAGTATCTTGCATACTCATTACTTCATGTAATTCAGCATCATATTTCATATTTTCTGGGTTAATTATTTCGATTGAAAATTTTTCTAACACACTTTGTAAGAGTTTAAATGTCGCATTTTGACCTTGAATAAAAGTTTCAACTCCTTCTTTTGTTGATGTGTCGACCAATACCCCAAGTTCAAAACTATCAAGAACAGGTAATATCTCTCGAAAGACTCGTTCAATAGAACTTTTATTGGTATTTTCAATATCTTTAATGGTACGTTTTCTTAGATTATCTATTTCGGCTTGAAGACGGAGAACTTTATCCCAATTCTCATCAGCTTGTTTTTGTAGTTCATCAATATTGTTAGAATCGTTAGCTTCTATAGGGCTTTCTTCAGTTTCTCCAATATCTGATAACTTAATATCTTCTGATGTTTCTTTATCCTTCATTTGATCACCTCTGAACTCAACATAAGGTCAAAATGTTTTATTTCAATGACTGACTAAGTAATTTAGCAGTCACATTAACAATTGGAATGACTCGTTGATAAGCTATTCGAGTTGGACCAATAACTCCTAGAACACCTACAGAGCCCATTTCATTTGTGTAAGGTGCTGTTATTAAGGTGCAGTTATCAAATATTCTATAACCTGATTCTTGACCAATAAATATTTGAACATTGCTTGTTGACATACTTTTATCTAGCAGTTGCAGGAGTTGTTGTTGTTCATTAAATGCATCAAATAGGTCTTTTAATCGATTTATGTCTGAGAGTTCTTCGAAGTCAAGTAACTGATTTTTTCCTGTCACAACATACTCATCTTTATTTTGATTGATGAGTAGTTCGTCAGCAATATTAATAATGTTGTTCATTAAAGAATTGGCAAGTGCTGATGTTTCTTTTAATTTAGTTAGTAAATCACTTTTTATGTATTCAAAAGATCTGCCAACATAATTTTGGTTTAAATAGTTAGCTGAGATTTGAAGTTCATCTCTGCTATAGTTTCTTTTCATTTGTAGTATCTTATTTTCAACTTCTGAGTCGTTAATCACTACAATAGCTAAAACTCTTTGTTCTGATAACGGTATGAAGTCAATTTCTTTTAGTGTGCTTTTTTGTGTTTTGGGCACAGTAACAATGCCAGCCAGTTGTGTAATAGCTGATAATATAGTGGATACGTTAGTGGCTAGATCTTTATTGCTTGATTTAGTCTGACTTACAGTGTCCTTTATTGAGGCAATTTCATTGTTATCAACAGGTTGAAGCTCTAACAGTCGGTCAATAAAAAAACGATAGCCCTTAGAAGTAGGTATTCGTCCAGCAGAAGTGTGCGGAGAGGCTATAAAACCAAGATGTTCAAGATCAGACATAACGTTCCTTATAGTTGCTGGACTTAAATTGAATCGATTATATGTTGATAATTTCTTAGACCCAATAGGGGTACCTTCTTCAATATAGTTGTTGATAATAGCTGATAATATTTGTTTCGCTCTATCTGATGGAGTTTTATTTTTCATTTCTTTGGTCATTAATAATTAAGTATCGATTTAAGCTAATATTGAATTAATCTGATATCATTTCCAAATATTTAAACAGAGTCAATATATTAGTCGATGACTAAATACAAAAAAATAGTTTTTTCTGGCAATACAGAAGATGAAAGTTCCTTTCTATCTATCGAACCTTTGATTGAAAAATATCAAGAAAAAGGTATTCAAGCTGTTGTAGTAGATCCGAAAAATAATTCTGACACTGACTCTATAATGGAGAATGCTGAGCTAATAGTTTCAATCGGTGGTGACGGCACCATGCTTCATTCCGCTAAACTTGCCTATCAATATGACATACCCATTACTGGTATCAATAAAGGCAGGTTAGGATTTTTAACAGACATTAGCCCCCAAGAAGCTGAACATGTTCTTGATGAAATTCTTTCAGGTAACTACAAAACTGAAAATCGAATGTTGATAGAAGCTTTTATTTCAATAAATAACACTAACAAATCAATTGGATATGCATTTAATGACATCGTTATTAACCGAAAAGAAACAGGTCGAATGATTAGGATTGAAACAACAATTGATAGTTCTTTTATTAATACTCATGAAGGAGATGGATTTATAGTTGCCACTCCTACAGGTTCGACTGCCTATTCCCTTAGTTGTGGTGGGCCTATTCTAACACCTGAAGTTGAAGCATTACTATTAGTTCCTATTTGCCCTCATTCACTTAATGATAGACCCATGGTGGTACCCTCCTCATCAGAGATTATACTGCGTTGTGACAGTAACCAAAATGTTAGTGCTGGGATTGATTTAGATGGCGATACTGTTTCTGAGATAAAAATTGGTGAAGATCTAGTAATAAAAAAAGCTGCTAAATCTATCTGCTTACTGCATCCAGAGAATTATGACTACTTTGATAACTTAAAATCTAAACTTCTTTGGGGAAAAGATAAACGTCATGAGTAAACAATATAAAACACTAGTCTTGTTCGTTATTCTTTTAACAGCATCATGTGTATACAGACCTGATTTACAACAAGGTAATCTTCTGAATATTGAGAACATTGACCGAATTCAGATTGACATGACTAAAAGCCAAATAAAATATTTACTTGGAGGCCCGGTAGTTGGGACTCCTTATGAAGAAAATCGTTGGGATTATATTTATTTATATCAGCCAAGAATGGATACAGGATCTAATGAAAACAGCCAGCGTTATTGGCTGATTGTCTATTTTGAGAATGAAAAAGTTGTCAGGATTGAGAAAGACGTCGAAACAAATCCTAATTAGTTACTAGTTATTATAATTTCTCTTTAAAAGCATTGACGATTGATTCACTGACTGTATTAAGATTTTTCTTAAAGGCAAAGTCTAATAGTGGATTATTGAGTTCATAATCCATTTTAAAATCTAGTTGTGTG
>CAUZCF010000048.1:0-6871 GCA_963578425.1 Gammaproteobacteria bacterium
CTTCCTCTTTATCATTTTTTATATGCCAAGCCCAAAAACTATTAATCTCGACTCTCTGCTCAGTATTGATTCTTTTACCAATCCCAATATTTATATTATCAATTGCTGAAGATATAATTTCTGGTGGTGTAGCACCAATATACACGCCATCAGCAACACGTCCTTCCATTCGCATCATCATGTGTTTATAGGCAGTTCCATAAACCATAGGTCTAGATGATTTAGCCCATGAATAATCACAAGGCAAATTAACTGAAAAGTGTTCACCGTTATATGGATCTGAGAGTTGATTTTTAGTGGCTAGAATAATTATCTCTAAAGCTTCTCTTACAGCTAAAACAACTTTTTTTGGGGTTTCTAAAGCCATTGCTGTGATATTACCTTCACCTGCTCCAACCGCAATCTGAGCTCTTCCATTGCTCATTTCATTCAGACTTATTAATGAATTGGCTATCTTTAGAGGGTGCATCTCAAAAGGACTGACCGCGAGAGGACCAAAATTAAGTTGATTAGTTGCTTCAGATAAAGGCACTAAACTTAGAAAGGGATCCCAGTGGGAGAAATAATTTGAGGTCCATAATGCATTCACACCATATTCTTCAGCCTTAATTCCAAGTTCCTTTATTTGGCTTGGATCAAGATCAGGCTCGAGAATAATATCTATATCCATTTAGTTTGATAATTGTTGTTTTGCATCTGAAGAGTAGGATTTAATTCCTCTCACAATCGCTTTAGATATCTTATCTTGGTTTTTTGGGTTAACAAGAAAAGCTTCATCGTTTTTATTAGAAAGATAACTGGTTTCAATTAGGACTGATGCAATTTCAGTTGACTTAAGAACTGCAAAAGCTGCTTCTCTAGGAGATAATTTTCTTAATCTGACATCTTTTTTCATTGCATTAAGTATATGGCTGCCAATCTCAATACTCTGGTCATGTGTATCAACCTGAGATGTTTTAAGAGTAGCAATTGATCTTTTTGAAATTCCTGATTTAAGTTTAATATTTGTTTTAGTTTTTGGTCGATACATAATCTTGTAGGCGCTTCCCTTAGATACTTTTCTTGAATCAGGTAAAGCATAAAGTGTTGCGCCTCTAACTGAAGGGTCTGTAAATGCATCAGCATGAATTGAAATCAATAGATCTGCTTTACCCTTTTTTGCTCGACTTATACGTTCATTTAATGACTCAAGCTGGGCACAATTCTTTTTACCTCCAGGGCAAGGAAAACTATCATCCGTTCTAGTTAGAAAGGCTTTCATATTTTTCTCTGCATCAATAAGTTTCTTTAAACGTTTTGAAATTTTTAAAACTAGATCTTTCTCGATAACTTTAGAACCTCTGGCTCCAGGATCCTTGCCTCCATGTCCTGGGTCTATCGCAATAATCAATTCTTTGCGATTTACAGATGATGCCACAAGCTTTCTGCTGCCCTCATAACCCTTCTTTAGATCAACAACAATTCTGAAGTTCTTATTTGAACCTTTAGCAATTTTTTCAACTTTATAAAAAACGATCTCCCCAGTTTCAATAACGATCCTGGTTTTGGTTCTACTATTTTTTGCTATTCGTATTTTTTCAATTAACCCAGATTCTCTAGCAGATTTTATATCAGGGCTTAAATCTGTTTTATATAAGTCGATTACAATACGATTAGGTCTGTTAAGGGTAAAAATTTTGTAATTAACTGATTCTGTTAAATCAAGAACCATTCTTGTTTCTAAAGATTGATTACTGATTCTGATATTTTCTAATAGGGCTTTTGCATCAGCTGTATTAGCTAATGACATCATAATCAAACTGAGGACTGAAATTTTCAAATAGTTATTAATAGTTGTCCTTTAAATAGTTTTGAATCTACTCTAACCAATTATTAAAAGCATGTCCTAATTTATTGGTATCATCCTTTAACTCTATTTTTCTCTCATCCTTAATTTTAGTGGTATCAAAACTAATCTCTACATCGGCTGGTAAAATCAGATGATGCCCCTTTTCAGGCCATTCAATAATCATAATTGATGGTTTTTTATAATTAGGCTCTTCATGAAGTTCTAGCTCTATTATCTCTTCTGCTCTTTCAAGTCGATATAAATCGATATGCAATATTAAAAATAATTCAGTTTCAATCCTGTCTACTAAACTAAATGTTGGGCTTGTCACTAGACCATCAAATCCTAATCCTCTAATTAATCCTTTGGTGAAGGTGGTTTTTCCTGATCCTAAATCTCCAGACAGATATATCACTAAATTTTGTTCGATTGATTTAGCCAATTGATCACCTGACTTGTAAGCCAAATTAATCATTTCATTTTCACCTTTGATAATCATGGGTTAAGAAGTTCTTTTAACTCCATAAATAAATCTGTTGCTATAATTCCTCTTTCGCCCGATTTAGCAGCTCTATCTCCAGCTGTAGAATGTATTAAAGCAGCAACTGCTGTTAACAGATGTAAGTCTTGCTCTCTAAATTGGCCATATAATCCTAAAATTATACCCGTCAATAAATCTCCCATTCCTGCTGTAGACATACCAGGATTACCGGCTGAAATCATATAAGGAATTTTTGCTTTACAACCAACTAAGGTGTTTTGTCCCTTAAGTAAAACGACTCCGCCAAAGCCCTCATAAAGGTTTTCAAGACTCTTTAATCGATTACTCTGAATTTCAGAATTAGAACAAGCCAACAGCCTCGCTGCTTCTCCAGGATGAGGGGTCAAAACCCAATCCTCCCTTTGCTGTGGATTCTTAGCTAATAGATTTAAAGCATCTGCATCTAAAATAAGAGGTTTGTTTGATTCTAAAACAGCGCTGTATAAATCCATAGCCCATTGGTCCTGACCTAATCCAGGTCCTATAGCTACGACATCAACACTATCAATGATATTTGTAAGATTTTTATGATCATTCTCTAGTGCATGTGCCATTATTTCTGGTCTTATTTTCAGAATAGTTTCTGCATTTTGGGTTTTTGTAATAACACTCACCAGGCCTGCACCAGTTCTTAGTGCCGCTTCAGCAGTTATTCTCACTGCTCCTCCCATACCATGATTACCCCCTACTACAAGAACATGTCCAAAATTTCCTTTGTGAGAATCTTTTTTTCTCTGATGTAGAATTTGACCTATATGAGATTCATTAGTCAGTTCAAGTATTGGTTGTGCCTTGTCAAAACAAGCTTCTGGTATGTCTAAATTTGAATACTTTATTCTTTTATTTACCTCAGGGCCGTCATTAATGTATAAGCCGATCTTTTTACCAACAAAAGTAGTTGTAAGATCTGCCCTCACAGAGCTTCCCATTATTTTTCCATTTTCTCCTGATAAGCCTGATGGAATATCTAAAGATAAAACAGGTGTTGAATTTTGGTTAATCAATTCAATAGCTTTCAAAAAGATACCTTCTACTGATCGATTAATTCCAATCCCAAAAATACCATCAACAATCAAGTCACAATTGATGTCAATATTTTCATTCCATTGAATTAACTTACCGTCTTTTAATTTATACTTTTCATAAGCTAAGTAAGCATCACCTTTTAAAGTCTCTGGATTCGCCAAATAAATTACGCTGGTTTTCATCCCGTGATCAATCGCATAACAAGCGTATAGATAAGCATCTCCAGCATTATTGCCACTTCCACAAAAGATTTGGATTGAATTAATATTTGGAAAATATTCTTGTGAACACTTAAAAGCATAGGCTGCTGCCCTTTCCATTAAATCAATACCAGGAATATCGAATTCATGGATAGCTCTATAGTCAACTTGTGCAACAGTTAGTGGTTCATAAATATAATGCTCAGAAATACTCATAATAAATATTATACTGATCTTATAATCAAAAGACTTGTCGATAAAAATGGATAATCCTAATCAATTAAAATCTTTAATCACACAATGGTCTATTGAACTAGGATTTGATGACATTGGTATAAGTGATATCAATATTCAAGAAGATGAGCATCACCTTAATGACTGGTTAAAAAATAAATATCATGGCTCGATGTTTTATATGGAAAAACATGGAAACAAAAGATCTAGACCTGACCTTTTAGTTAATGGAACACTTCGAGTGATTTCCCTAAAAGTTCACTACTATTCAAGAGAAAAATACCAAGCAATAAAGGACATAGAGAACAGTAAAGAGGCTTATATTGCTAACTATGCTCTGGGTCGTGATTACCACAAAACGATTAAAAATAAACTTAAATCATTGGTCTCGAGAATACAAAAATATTCAAAAATAGACGGTCAGAATTTCTTCGTTGATTCAGCACCTGTTTTAGAAAGAGCCTTTGCTAGAGATGCAGGTCTAGGTTGGATAGGTAAACACACTAACCTGATTAATAAAAACCATGGTTCTTGGTTTTTTCTAGCAGAAATCTTTACTGATCTACCATTACCCATTGACATTCCCTCTGTAAATCATTGTGGCACTTGTGATGAATGTATAAAAATATGCCCAACTCAGGCGATTGTTGCACCTTATCAATTGGATGCGAGACGCTGTATTTCTTATTTAACAATTGAAAATAAAGATAAGATTCCTATCAACATGAGAAAACCAATCGGCAATAGAATTTTTGGTTGCGATGACTGTCAAATATTCTGCCCTTGGAATAAATTTGCAAAACAATCTGTTGAGAAAGACTTTTTACCGAAAAATAACCTTATGAATCAATCGTTAGAAACTTTGTTTAAGTGGTCTAAAACTGAATGGGACAATCACACAAAAGGCAGTGCCCTCAGGAGAGCTGGGTATTTAGGTTGGCTAAGAAATTTAGCTGTGGCATTAGGTAATGCTGAAAAAACAGAATCAACTAAAACCCTTTTAATCTCTAGACTCAATGACACTACAGACATGGTTAGAGAACATATTGAATGGGCAATAGGAGAACAGAATCGTTCTTAGGTTAGAACACTAGGAGTATTATTAAAAAAATGATGCCCTTTTTTAACAGATACCAACTCAGTGAATAGCATATGGAAATGATTTTCATTATGGATTGGATCAATACTTTCAGCATTAACAACAAGCACAGGTGCATTATCATAATGATAAAAAAACTTAGCGTATGAATCTGCCAGCTTCTCTAAATAGTCTTTATCAATAGATCTATCTATGGAGGGAGATCTCATTTTAATTCTAGTCATTAAAACATCAACCGGTGCTTGCAAATAAATCACTAAGTCAGGTTCAGGAGGTTTAATGCTGAGAGAACTTTTAACTTTCTGAAATAGTTCTATTTCTTCTTGTGTTAAATTTAACTCAGTGAAGATAATATCTTTATCAAATAAAAAGTCAGTAATGCTTTGACTAGAGAACAATTCTTCTTGATTAATGCTTTCTAACAGCTTTGATCTCTGAAATAAAAAAGACAACTCAGTAGGCAAGGCATTGGATCTAGGGTCTTTATAAAAGTTTTCTAAAAAAGGATTCTTCTCTGGTTCTTCAAGAATAAGTTTACCATCAACATGCTCAGCAATGCGTCTGGCTAAGCTGGTCTTACCTGAACCTACAGGCCCTTCCACTGCAATAAATCTAGATTCAAGTTGTAACGGTATTGAGTCAATCATGAACTATATAGTAACAAAAAAAATCCTAGTTCTTCGGTTGATAGATTGGGACTTTTATTACTTATCATTTCCAAATAAAGATTGGTTCTTTTTTGGTATCTCTATTCCAAAATGACGATAAGCTTGCTCTGAGGCCACTCTTCCTCTAGAGGTCCTTATTATGAACCCACTCTGGATGAGAAATGGTTCTATGATGTCCTCAACAGTTCCCTTCTCTTCTCCTATAGCTGAAGCAATGGTGTCAATTCCAACAGGTCCTCCATTATATTTTTCTATAACAGTAAGTATAAATTTTCTATCGAACACATCAAAACCATTATTATCAACATCCATAAGATCCATTGCTTTAATAACAACTTCCTTTTGAATTTTACCTTCTGCTTTTACCTCTGAAAAATCTCTGACTCTTCTAAGTAAACGATTGGCTATTCTTGGTGTACCCCTAGCTCTTGAAGCAATTCCATGTGCGCCTTCCTCATCAATGGATACCCCTAGAATTCCTGCGGAACGGATCACTATTTTTGTTAACTCATCGGTGTTATAAAATTCTAAACGTTGTGAAATACCAAAACGATCTCTTAAAGGTGAAGTAAGAAGTCCTGCCCTGGTTGTTGCACCTATCATGGTAAAAGAGGTTAAATCCAATCTAATAGATCTTGCTGATGGTCCTTCTCCTATGATTAGATCCAATTGATAATCTTCCAAAGCTGGATAAAGAATTTCTTCTACTACTGAGCTTAATCGGTGGATCTCATCGACAAATAGCACATCTCTTTCTTCTAAATTAGTTAAAATAGCTGCCAAATCGCCTGGTTTCTCAATCGCTGGTCCTGATGTGTGTTTTAGGTTAACACCCAATTCGTTAGCAATAACATGGGCGAGAGTTGTTTTACCTAATCCCGGTGGTCCAAAAATTAAAACATGATCAAGTGATTCCTGGCGGTTTTTTGCAGCTTCAATAAAAATTTCCATTTGCTGCTTAACGGGCTCTTGACCAACGTATTCTGATAAATACTTTGGTCGTAGCATTCTATCAATAGACTCTTCTCTATCATTGGTATCATGTTCAATTAGATTTTCATCATCGGTCATTATTATCTACCTATTTAATGATTTGAGAGCTTGCCTTAATAGTTCTTCAACTGACAATCCATTAGTATCAATATTATCTAGAATTTTTTTGGCTTCATTGTGTTTATAACCTAAGTTCACAAGTGCATTTCTTGCCTCTATAGCGATGCTATTTTCAGAAGTTAAACTAGCAGAAGATTCAAGATTATCTGTGATCCCCTCTAA
>CAUZCF010000049.1:0-6846 GCA_963578425.1 Gammaproteobacteria bacterium
TAGGGTTAGGCTCACAGATCAAACCACACATCACAAAACGATTCTCAATGCCTTGGTCTAGCCCAGCAGCACGGATGAAAGAAATGGTAGAAGCAATCAATGCTATTTGGGATTGTTGGCAAAACGGCACTAAATTGAACTATCGTGGTGAGTTTTACACT
The DNA here is from genome assembly GCA_963578425.1 of Gammaproteobacteria bacterium. GTDB lineage: Bacteria > Pseudomonadota > Gammaproteobacteria > Steroidobacterales > UBA11654 > CACPJA01. Next base: position 162 of record CAUZCF010000049.1, read on the forward strand.
CACACCTTAATGACCCCATTTTTTAATCCAGGTCCTAACCCGTACGATCTTCCTAAAATATATGTGGCAGCAGTTGGACCTTTGATGACACAAGCTGTGTCTGAAAGTGCTGACGGATTACTAGCTCACCCGTTTAATTCACCCAAATACATTAATGATGTGACCCTACCTATTATTAATAAAGGCTTGAAAACAACTGGAAAAACAAGAGACCAATTTGATTTATCTGTTAGTGTTATGACGGGTATTGGAGCAACTGAGGAAACACATCAACAAGCCGTGAAAGCCTGTAGAGATCAAGTGGCATTCTATGCATCAACCCCTAATTATAAAGCAGTTCTTGAAACACACGGACTTGGTCATTTAAGCGAGGAGCTTAATAAACTTTCTAAGCAAGGACAGTGGAAGGAAATGGGAGAAGCCATAGACGACGAAACCTTAAAGACGTTTGCTGTTGTCGAAGAGACGCCTGAAGCCTTAGCCAGGGAAATAAAAAATCGTTATGGAAACATAGGTCAACGTATTGCACCGGTGCTTTATTCTGGTGAACTTGATTTGGCTGCTAGTGTACTAGATGCACTAAAAGCAGATTAATTTTTTGTTCATTTAAAATTAGGTGCTCTTTTTTCAAAAAAAGCTTTAACCGCTTCCAGACTATCTTCTGATCCATGAAGGGTATTGTTGGCTTCAGCTTCAAGTTTAAAGGTATCTTCATAAGACGCAGTCATAGCTGCTCTCATAACTTTTTTAGTCTCTCTCAGAGACTGAGTAGATTTTCTTGCTAATGACTCTGCCCATGATACTGATGCGTTAAGAAGGTCATCAGCTTCAACGACTTTATTGGTTAAACCTAATTCTAAGCATCTAGAAGCAGAGATGTTGTCACCTTCAATGGCCATTTCGTAGGCTAATTTATACCCAATTGCTCTGGTTAGAAACCAATTCAAACCGCCATCAGGGATTAAAGCAATATTAACGAAAGCTTGTTTTAAATAAGCATCCTTAGACATGACCATCAAGTCACAGGCTAGTGCAAACGCACTGCCTATTCCAGCTGCTGGACCATTAACCGCAGCAATCACTGGTTTAGGCATATCCATGATGCCTTTTAAGCTCGGCATATACCCATTGACCAAGCCTTCATAGACTAATCGATCATTACTGTGATCATCCATACCATTTGGGTCAGACAAATCAGCACCTGCAGAAAATCCTTTTCCAATGCCGGTAATAATCAAAACCTTTGTAGCATTATCATCTGAGATCTTCTTGATAACATCTTGGGTTTCAATGACCATTTGTTTATCAAACGCATTAAGTTTGTCAGGTCGATTGAAACTTAGTGTTGTAACACTATTTCGTTGATCAATCAGCAGTGTTTCATAATTCATATCGTATTCTTTTTAGTTTTTAGGAAACATTCCTTCCTTCTTTATCCCAATACGGTGCTCGTAATTCTCTTCGTAGTATTTTTCCAGAAGGATTTCTAGGCATTTCTGATATGAAGTTAATCGAAGTAGGGCATTTGTAGGAAGCTATTTTTTCTTTCGTTGAAGCAATGATTTCTGTTTCAGTTATATTTGAGCCTTCTTTAAGTATAACGAAGCCTTTTACGGTTTCACCCCATTTATCATCAGGGACACCTACAACACCAGCGTCCATAATATCGGGGTGACTCATTAAGGCGTTCTCTACTTCAGCAGGATAAATATTTTCTCCACCTGAGATAATCATGTCTTTAACTCGATCATATATATAAAGAAAATCTTCATCATCAAAATACCCTGCATCACCTGTATAAAACCATCCATCAACAATTGATTCCTTATTAGCTTCATCTCTATTCCAATAACCTTTCATGATGACCGATGATTTAATTACAATTTCTCCAACTTCACCTAAAGCGACCTCATTTTTATCATCATCAACAATTCTGATATCAACACCGGTGTATTTTTTTCCACAAGATCTAAGTTTTCCTAAAGAAGGTTCATGATGATCAGGTGATAAAGTAGTGCCAATACCTGATGTCTCAGTAAGTCCGTAAACTTGCCAAAATTCACACCCCATAACCTCTATAGCTTTAAGAAGGGTGTCTTCAGAAATAGGAGATGCGCCATAGACAATTTGTCTTAGTGATGAGAAATCAGTTGTTTTTGCATCCGGATGATTTAATAGGAATTGTATTAAGGCAGGGACCATAAAGGCTGTTTCTATTTTTTCTGTATGGATCATATGTAAAATTAGTCCTGGATCAGGCTCTGGAATGACAATATTCTTACACCCAAAAACCACACCCATAATTACAATATTCGACCCAGCAATATGAAAAAGAGGGGAGAGTACAAAATTAACTGACTTTTCATGCCAATCCTTACCCCAGGTCTCTTCAACCATAGGCGTAGAAGCATTGACATTTTTATTCGTTAATCTAACCCCTTTCGGGTGACCTGTTGTCCCTGATGTATATAACTGAATAACATCATCATCAGCATGACCTGTAAGCTTCGGGTTTTTATCCCCAAACGAGTTTCTCCATGATGTATAGCTTTGCCAACTATCATGATCATCTTCTATGGCAATAATTTGTCTAACATGAGTAAACTGATCTTTAATAGAATCAATTAGCTCATAAAAATCTGGCCCAACAAAAAGTAGTTCACTCTTTGAGTCATTCACGACAAAAACCACTTCAGGTGCAGCCAGTCTCCAATTTATGCCAACTAATGCAGTTCTTGACTTAAGGCTCCCAAAGAGGATCTCTGCATACATATCAGAGTTCTTAGCTAATACAGCTACTCTAGAATTTGGCGAACAATCCTCAGCAATGATTCCATTAGCAACACGATTGGCTTTTTGATCATATTCTTTATAAGTAGTTTCACGACCATTAAATTTAAAAGCTATGTCATCTGATGACTGCTCAATTCGCCATTGAAATGTTTCTAGTAGGGTTTCGTTTCTTGGAAATTTATTCATCAATTGCTATCATTTTTTAATTATTAGAATCCTACCCTAATCTAAATTAAATAGACTCTCAAGTCACATAGTTGAGTAGAGTGTTATCAAATAACAATTAACAATAAATGAATCCACATGCATATAACTTGCGTATAATGAAAAAAACTTAATTTCTATGAAAACAGCAATATTTTTAATTTTTATATTTTTGATACCTATCAAGGGAAACTCAATGATAATTGATGATTTACAAAATCCAGAATCAAGAAAGTGGATTCATTTCACAGATACTGTTATGGGAGGAATCTCTTCTGGAAAACTCGCTTATCAGATAGATAATAATGAGAAATATTATAGATTGACAGGCGATGTCAACACTGAAAATAATGGTGGCTTTATACAATTTGCAACTGAAATAAAAAAAGTTGATAACAATAATTTCACAGGCATAAGATTAAGAGTCAGAGGTAATGGTGAGAACTACCAGCTGCACTTGAGAACACGTATGACTAAATTGCCTTGGCAATATTACTCTCAAGAGTTTATAACTACTGAGGACTGGAATATTATAGAATTGCCATTCAGTAAGTTTAAAAAATCCAACATATACCAACCCAGGTCTTTTAAACCCAATGCAATAAGATCCATAGGCATTGTTGCTATCGGTAAAGACTTTCAAGCAGAAATTGATTTAGCTCATATAGAATTCTTTTGAGTTATAATTCATATAAATGGAGCACGGCTTATGGCTAAAAATAAAATTATCACAGGGTTCTTAGTAGCTCTTTTAAGTTCGAATGCTAATTCCATAGAGCTACCAGAAACAGATACCAGTAAGCTCTTTCAAAGACTCGGGGTCATTTATGAAATTAACACGATGACACCCTTTACTGGCACCTCTGTAGAATATTATGAGGACGGTCAATTGCATTTGAGAAAAGAATACAAAGATGGAAAAAAACATGGTCTTTGGGAAGAATATTTTGCAAATAATCAGCTCATGACAACTGGAAATTTCACTAACGGTGTAATGGATGGACTCTGGGAGAGTTTTTACGAAAATGGCAATGTATTTGAAAGAGGAACACTTTCTAACGGCATTAAAGAAGGCCTATTCGAAGAATTTAATGAAAACGGTGCAATTAAAGTCAATGAATGTTTTGAAAATGGTCAAAAAATCAAACTCATTAACTGCAACGACATATAAATAAATCCATATCTTGAACAAGCAGAAGCAACTACTTGCAATCTCTAGAATTTAAAAAAAATCACTACATCTTTAATAGTTCCAAGAGTATCTGAAGGTTGATAAATAACTCTTAGCTCGAGTTGACACAAAAACTGACACATACTAATATTTTGTGTATAAAGACTCCTATAAGATATTTCATATAGACTATAAATAAAGAGTCTTGAGATAATGGGAGAGATGGCAGAGCGGTCGAATGCGCCAGCTTGGAAAGTTGGTTTAGGATAATATCCTAACGGGGGTTCGAATCCCTCTCTCTCCGCCATTCATTCCTCTGAAACTCTTATAAATGCTGACTTTCTGTTATAATAGTCTTAGACGCTTTAACAAGCTTGAAGTGTCCCAGCGGCCTCCCTCCATCGTTTGAATCTCTTCGTAAAACTGATTCACTATCTCAGTTATTGGAAGATTTATACCATTTTTATGAGCTTCATCAAGGGCATACTTTAGGTCTTTACGCATCCAGTCTACAGCAAACCCGTGCTCATAATTATCATCAATCATGGTTTGGTGACGGTTATCCATTTGCCAAGATTGTGCAGCACCTTTTGAAATAACCCCGATGATTTGTTTGGAGTTGAGACCAAGAGAATTGGCAAAATACAATCCTTCAGATAAGCCTTGTATTAAACCAGCCAGACAAATTTGATTGACCATTTTAGTCAGCTGTCCATATCCTGGTGGACCCATGTATTCAGAATGCCTAGAGTAACAAGCCATCAAGGGTTCAATCTTGTGATAAATTTTCTCAGACCCTCCTGCCATGATTGTTAAGGCACCTTTTTGGGCGCCCAATTCACCCCCTGAAACGGGTGCATCGACGAAGAAACAGCCAATTTTTTTGGAGTGTTCATGCATTGCCACCGCCAAAGTTGCAGATGTTGTTGTGTGGTCAACGACAATGCCTTTGGGGGCAAGCCCAGAGAAAACACCATGTTCCGAACAAAGTACCGATTGAACATCTTCATCATTACCAACACAAACAAAGACAATATCTGATGCGTGTGCAGCTTCAGCTGCTGTTTTGGCTATTGTCCCTGGGTATGTTTTATTCCATTTATCAGCCTTTTCAAAACTTCTATTGAACACCGTAACAGTGTACCCAGCATTGGCTAAATGGCCTGCCATAGAATAACCCATGACTCCCAATCCTATGAATGCCACTTTTTGTTTCATTTCTGAAACTATATCAATTAGAATTTAATTTGGAAGGATAAAGAAACATCTATTTCATTGAAACAGAACCAATACGGGAGCCTGCCTTATATGGCGATTCGGAAAGTCAGTACCTACCTTGTCGACGCAACAGAAGAATTGCCTAAGAAATTCATATTCTGCCGTGTCGAGACGGACGACGGTACGGTCGGCTGGGGTGAAGCTTACGCCATCCCATGTCGCGAGCGAGGCATCGCCGAGTTCGTCAAAGGATTGGGCGACATGTTGTTGTCGCTTGATGATACATCACCGCAGAGTTTCAGAAACAACGTGAAAGATTGGTACGACAATGGACATCTCAGTATCGATTTTTCATCAGCAGCTGGTGCCATCGAAATTGCGTTATGGGACATCCGGGGTAAACAGGAGGGCAAACCACTCTGCGAGTTACTGGGCCCGGTACTGACTCGATCAATACCGCTCTACGCCAATATGGAATCGCGGAAGCCTGATGAATCAATCGATCAACTTGTTGAACGCTGTATCGCGATCAAGCAACATGGATTTGATGCCGTCAAGATCTATCCAATGGAACACGAACCTCTCGATAATGCGATAGAATTCGTTCGCCGGGTTCGTCAGGCGATCGGCAACGAAACCCATCTATTGCTCGACTTCTGGGCCCTGGAAAGTCCCGATGATGCGTTACAGGCCGCCCATGAATTCGCCCAATTCAATCCTTTTTGGTTAGAGGAGCCGATTGCCGGGGAACGAATCAACGAAATGGCCAAAATTCGACGCAAAGTTAACATGCCAATAGTCACCGGTGAACGGCAATCAGGATTGCATCATTTTCGGTCGGTTCTGGATAATGAGGCCGCAGACATCTTGAACCCCGACATCATTGGCGTTGGTGGTGTGCAGGACATGATAGAAATAAGTCGGTTGGCGGAATCCTATGGAGTCAGCATTTCACCACACTGCTGGAACAGCACACTTGTCGGCACGGCTGCAATGATTCATACCATCGCGGTGCTGCCGAACGCAATTATTGGCGAATACTTTCCTCACTACGAACCCTTCTTTGCTGAACTTGGTGAGCTTCATATCGATATTACAAGTAGCATTGCTACGATCGGTGATGCGCCTGGCCTTGGCGTAAGTATGTATGAAGACGCCCTCGCTAGCCATGAATATTACTCACCAGAGAACATCAACTCCCGGTACATACGGTAAAACAGGAACCACTCGAAATGTTACGTATATTTGAAAAAAAACCATCAACTGATGTTCTCGTCGAGGTATTGGAAGAGGACGGAG
>CAUZCF010000050.1:0-6802 GCA_963578425.1 Gammaproteobacteria bacterium
CGACATAATATTAAATGCCATTGAGAGGCCTACTGCCATTTGTTCTTCAGCAATATTAGGTAGACGATCGCCTGCGACTGCACTCAGTGAAGAAATATCATTAGCAATTTCAGCACTGATAAAACTTCCTGCGAAATCTAATGCAATGGTGTCTGATAGATTTATAGAAAAATCAAGCTCTAAACCTGATGTTTCAGCTTCTCCACCGTTGTAGGTGAAGTTCCATCCGCAAGCAGGTCTAACAGTGACTTGAATGCCAGTCCAATCTATCCAGAAATATGTTGCATTCAAGCTGTATCCATCGCCTCTGGCTTTGAATCCAATTTCTGTGTTCTCTGCTTCATCAGACTTGTAACGTCTCTCAAACCCAGCTGCTTCTGGATCACTAGAACAAAAGTAAGGAAGAGCGGCATTATTACCACCTGATCTGTAACCAACAGATGAGACTGCAAACACAGTCAAATCATCATTCACTTCATAAGTAACTGTGTATTTGAAGCGATTATCTGATTCTGAACCGTTTTCCTCAGAACAGGTAACACCAACAGCTTCAGTTCCATCGCAACCTGTGTTATCAGCACTCTCATAGAAGACTCCGTATTCAGAGGATTTAAACCCATCTGATAATTCAAAGTCTCTCATGCCTAAGGTAAAAGTCCAATCTCCTACTGTGTAATCAACAGAACCGTAGAAGGCTTTTTCTTCTGCGTAGTTATAGTAGCTATAACTTCCATAGACTAAGAGACCAGTGTTGCCATTATATGACGTATCACCAAAAGGTGAAACATAGGATGACGGGTCGTAACCACCATTATGTGAGCTAAAGCCCATATAACCGAGATAATCAAGTCCATCGGCATTTGTTACTTCCCATTCCAAGACACTATTCGGGGCATATGCCCATTCAGTGTTGAAATACCCAACAGTCCATTGTATGGCTCCGTCTCCTTTAGAGGTGAGTCTGAGTTCTTGGGTTTCTCGTTCAGAATCAACAGTTAAATGAAGAGGATCAGGATAAAGGTCATCTGTATCAATTCTTGACCAGTCAGATGTCCCTCTATCTTCCCAGTCATAGTCTGCTAGCACTAGCATGGCGGTAAAAGCATCAAAGTCATATTCAGCAGTTAAAGCCACAGTTGTGGATTCAGAATTGTCGATTTCATCGGTGAACGAATAAAAGGCCAGTTCTGGATCATAACCTGTCAAATCTCCTCCAGCTGTTGCATAGACTCTTGTACAGGTGTCTCCATAATACCAAGCAGCATCATAGGTACAATTTGGATCAACAATATCTGCAGTTCCCGGTTTATCAGCGTTCCCTTTTTCTTTTTGACCCCAGTCAGAACGTTCTCTTTTCATTACCATAAGATTGAGATCAAGGGGACCGTCTGCATACCTGAACATTACTCTGTATTCATCATCATCTTGATTACCTATGTCTTTAGCACCTGTTGCAACGTTTTGATAAATTCCAGGGTTTTTTCCAGAAGTAACCACAGCTCTCATTGCCATTGTGTCTGAGAGTGGAACATTAACCATGGCGTTATAGGAGTACCCTGAATCTTCTGCAAGTTTTTTATCTAAATATTCAAGGGCAATATTAGCTTCAAATTCATCCATCATTGGCATTTTTGTAATGTATCTGATTGTGCCACCAACAGCGTTAGACCCGTATAATGTTCCTTGAGGCCCTCTTAAGACTTCAATTCGTTCAACATCATAGATATTGGTGATACCCATAGATATCTCATTCATAAAGGTATTGGAGGTGCCTGAATTAACTTGAGCAGTCCCAGTATTTAAACCTCTCATAGTATAGTATTGGTCGCCACCAGGGGTTGAAACGCCTGCAAGACTTCTAAGATAATCTTCAGGGTTATATATGCCTCGCTCAGTGATATCATCTGATGTTAATACAGAAATATTCATCGGAATATCTTGTACAGTTTGTTCACGTTTATTTGCCGTAACTATGATCTCTTCAATACCTTGTGCAAAGATTGATGAAGATATAAATACAGCGGTGAAAATTAAAGTTAGCTTTTTCATAATTGTTGCCCCATTAAAATTATTTAGTCTATCTTGCAAATAGCATACAAGATTTTAAAGAATACTGCACTATGAAAAAGGGATTAAAAATTAACTAATCTTGGATTTAAATAAACAGTGTTTGAGTTCAAAGAGGTTCATCCTAAACACATTTTTTTTAAATCGTCCCTAATCCAATTTTATTGTAAATAAACGTGACACAGGAAGCGTTAACTACTGTAGGGTAGTGTACTGATTATGATGAAAAAAATTGCGATTTTAACCGTGATAGGAGTATTACTGTCTGCTCTGTATCTCTTTGCGTCTATGCCTGAACACGTGGCTCGATTACAGGCAAGCGGCTCAGAACGTCGTATTGACACTGGCTTGTTGGTCGGCTATTCCGATCGTAATGATACCCATGCATGGCGTGGAATTCCCTATGCAAAGGCACCTGTGGGTGATTTGCGCTGGAAGGCGCCGCGCTCGCCCGAGCCCTGGAACGGTACGCGTGAGGCTCTTGCTGATGGCAGTCCCTGTGTACAATTTTGGAGTTTTATATCTGGTATGGAAAATGGTGTTGAAGGGCAACTTCTCGGCTCCGAGGACTGTCTATACCTTAATGTATGGGCGCCCCAAATGACACAAGAAGAAGCCACTCAGCAATCGAAGAAGTTGCCTGTCATGATGTGGATTCCTGGTGGAGGTAATATCTTTGGTACTGCGAGTACTTATGCAGCCCACCATCTTGCGGGCTCCCAGAAGGTCATTGTTGTTGCTCTCAATTACCGATTGGGTGTGTTGGGCTGGTTTGGTCATCCGGCATTGAGGTCGATAGCAGAGTCTTTACCTGATGCTTCCGGTAATTTTGGCACCCTTGATATTATCCAGGGTTTGACGTGGGTGAAAAATAATATTTCTGCTTTTGGTGGAGACCCTGATAATGTCACTATTTTTGGTGAGTCAGCCGGCGGCCAGAATGTATTTTCACTGATAGGTAGCGAACCGGCGTCGGGGTTGTTTCATCGTGCAATCGTGCAAAGTGGGTACATGACCACCACGCCGCGAAGTGCCGCGGAGAATTTTATAGACGACGAGTCTCCCGGACTGGCACTTAGCTCCAGGGAGATTATAAACCACCTGTTGATTTTTGACGGCCAGGCACCTGATCGTGCAACGGCGAAATCACTTCAACAAGGTATGTCTGGCGCAGAGATTGTCAAACTTTTGAGTAGTCGAACGAAAGAACAGTTGTTTGCGTATCCTGGTACCTTAGCACCTGGCCAAATCGATTATCAGACTCCTATGTTACTGCGTGATGGCTTCGTGTTACCTAAGCAGCATTTGCTGCAGCGATTCACGAATACTGAGTTATACAACTCTGTGCCTGTGATGCTGGGGTCAAACCTGGATGAATCTAAACTTATCATGGCGGAGGATCCACAGCACGTTACTAATCTGTTGGGGCTGATTCCACAGATCATTGACGAAGAGGCTTATGACCGTCAGGCTGCTTATCAGTCGCAACAATGGAAAGCATATGCTGTTGATGAGCCTGCCAGCGTTTTACATCAATCCCAAGGCAATAATGTCTTTGCGTACCGTTTCGATTGGGACGAGGCGCCCAGCGGATGGCTGCTGGATTTTCAGAAGTTGTTAGGGGCGGCTCATGGGGTAGAGATTGATTTTGTTTTTGGTGACTTCGAGAGTGGTTTCCCCTTCGACATGCTGTACGACGACCAAAATGCACCGGGGCGAAATAAGTTATCACAATCCATGATGGATTATTGGGGTGAGTTTGCCTATCGAGGGCGACCTGGTACGGGAGTTAGTGGCAAGAATAATCTGTGGCTGCCGTGGGGCAGTACGGAGGGTGACTTTAATGTACTGGACACCCATTCAGGAGGTGGCATTCGAATGAGCAGAGAGTCATTGGATAACAAAAAAATTAAACAACAGCTTGCTAGCGATACAAGTATTGAGTCACAGGAAGAGCTCTGTCGCTTGTATGTTTTGCTATTCGCTAATCCAGAGCAGAATGTCAATCTTTGGAACAGTGAAGAGTATGAGAACCTAGGTGCTCAGGGCTGTGCCAATTATCCAAGAAATGAAATTTCTATGTACAATTAGAAACTGCAGATAAAGAGTTATTGTAAAAATTAATTATATTAAGGAGAACAGAATGAAATATTTAACTTTAGGTGTCGCGATTACTATTTTAAGTTTTAACATATTTGCGGCCCATCATAATGAACCACAAGGTATCGGTGGATTAGTATCATCAGATGTTTTTGATTTAGCTGGTGAGATGGATTTGTATGTTGAAAAATATCAAAATTGTGGAGATGCTGAAAACCAGAAACACTATCATCCTGTAGGAACACTAGTTTATATCCTTAATGGGAAAGCTGCTTCTAACGTATCAGGTCAATGGAAAACTTACTCTGATGGCTCATACTGGTTTGAACCTTCAATGTGGAAGCACGGAGGTGTTGATGTTGACCAGCCAAAATTCGGTGATGATCAGTGTACTGAGACTTTAGTTATAAGAGCTGCTAAAAAAAATGAAAAACCCACAGTTTTTATTGATTAACACTTTAGTTATATATAACTCTAAGTCTCTATTGTCTGGTGAATTAAATAGGTTGAAGAAATTACCCAGACAAGAGTGTAATATTACATTTTAAAGTCTGGGGCGTTTAGCTCAGTTGGTAGAGTATCTCGGTGACATCGAGAGGGTCGTAGGTTCAAATCCTACAACGCCCAGACTTTCGCCCTCTCCTGATGTAGTGTTATATTTAAGGTATCAAGTAGAAAGGGCAGTGTTCCTAACCTTCAAGACGTTGATTAGTGTTTCTCATTTGGCACACTTATAACTTGCCTAGAAGACATATACTTGAGATAGATTAAACAGGAGAACCTAATGAAGAAAGTCATACTTCTTGGATTAGTAATGATGTTGGCGATGATAGCTTTACTTTTAGTAGGGTTATTTAAATCTTAAATTAAATAAAAATAACCAAACCAGAACCAGTTCAGCTACGCGCCTTCGCCTTTACTGTGTTTCAACTTCTTTAGATAAGTATACCGATAAGTCTCTAAGGTCTTCGTCTGTGTAACCAGATGCATGCCATGATGCAATCAATCTATCCAGAATTTCATCTGCTGATGATCCTTTGAATTTATCAATAGAATGGCAACCTAGGCAGCCTCTTCCAAATGCTGACTTAGCCAACTCAGCACCATACTCATAATTACCAAGAACTTCTGTTTCATTACTTGCTGCAACTGTTCCAGTGTTTAAGAACAAAATAAACGTTGATGTAATAAGTAAATATTTCATAACACTTTAACCCTCATGTATTTAGATAAAAATAATATATGACAGATCTGAAAAAAGCCATTGATTGTGGTTAGTTAGAGATTCTTTTTGTTGGTTCAATATAATTAATTCCAAAATTAAATTCCTTTATTAAGCCAATCTCATCTCTAATTTTTGCAGCTTCTTCGAAATTTAGGTCTTTGGCTGCTTCAAACATTTCAATTTCAAGTTTCTCAATGAGTTTACTAATCTGATTTGGATCATCAGGATTAAATTTTCCTTTAATGGATTTGGGCACTTTAATATATTGCTTGTTTGGTTTGGATCGAGCACTTTCCATTACATCCTGAACATTTTTAATAATTGTTTGGGGTTTAATGTTATGTTTTTTGTTGTATTGAACTTGTTTCTCTCGACGTCTACTTGTTTCATTAATTGCTCCTTTCATGGAGTTCGTTGTTCTACCAGCGTACATAATTGCTTTGCCATTAACATTTCTTGCTGCTCGCCCCATTGTTTGGATCAATGAACCTTCTGATCTGAGAAAACCCTCTTTGTCAGCATCTAGAATTGCAACAAGCGATACTTCAGGTAGATCCAGCCCTTCTCTGAGAAGATTAATACCCACAAGTACATCAAAGACTCCTAATCTAAGATCTCTTAGAATCTCTGAACGTTCAACAGTTTCAATATCAGAGTGTAAATATCTTACTTTAATTTGGTTGTCATTAAGATAATCAGCCAAGTCCTCAGACATTTTTTTAGTTAGGGTTGTTACAAGTATTCTTTCATTTTTTGGAGTTCTCTTTTTTATCTCTGACAACAAGTCATCCACTTGATTATTTACAGGTCTAATTTCAACTGTTGGGTCAATTAGACCTGTGGGCCTCACTATTTGTTCAACAACTTGTCCTGATTCTTCAATTTCAAACTCTCTTGGTGTTGCAGATATGTAGATGGTTTGAGGTGAGAGTTTTTCAAATTCTTCAAACATTAATGGTCTATTATCTAAAGCTGAAGGTAATCTAAATCCGTATTCAACCAATGTAGATTTTCTAGAATGATCTCCTTTATACATGCCTCTCAATTGTGGCAATGTTACATGGCTTTCATCAATAATTAATAATGCATTGGAGGGAAGATAATCTATTAAACATGGGGGTGGTTCACCTGCTTTTCTTCCAGATAAATATCTGCTGTAGTTTTCAATCCCAGAACAAAATCCAAGTTCTTTAATCATTTCAAGATCATAAAGAGTCCTTTGTTCTAATCGTTGAGACTCAACTAATTTATTAGCCTTATTTAATTTTGTTAATTCTTTAGATAATTCTTTTTTTATATATTTTATGGCATTAAGCATTACCTCTCGAGGCGTTACATAATGAGTTTTTGGAAAAATAGTTAGTTGTCTTACTTTTTTATGGAGTTCCCCTGTTAAAGGATCAAAATAAG
>CAUZCF010000051.1:0-6359 GCA_963578425.1 Gammaproteobacteria bacterium
AAACAACCAACCCTTTTCTTAGAGCGAATCAAGAACAAATAAAAACATTCCTGAATATGAATGAATCTTCAGACATTGAAGTTTTTGCTGAAATTAGAAAACGCAAAGATAATTTCTGATATTTGTTCCAATTGTTTAAATTATAATAGATTAAAAGCGCCCGTAGCTCAGCTGGATAGAGCGTGTGGCTACGAACCACAAGGTCGGGAGTTCGAATCTCTCCGGGCGCGCCAAGGTTATTATGGAAATATATAAAGAATTTTCAATTGAAGCAGCGCATTCATTGCCCAATGTACCTGAGGGCCATAAGTGTGCAAGATTACATGGGCATTCATTTAAAATCAGACTCTATGTGGAAGGTATGCCTAATGAGGAAAATGGCTGGATTATAGATTATGCAGACATCGCTAAAGCTTTTGAGACCAGCAGAAAAATATTGGATCATTCACATTTAAATGAGATTGAAGGACTGGATAACCCAACAAGTGAAAATTTAGCTCTTTGGGTGTGGAACCGTATAATCTCTGATTTTCCAGAATTATCAAAAGTCGAAGTAAAAGAAACTTGTACGAGTGGCTGTATCTACCAAGGAAAATAAATCAATTTTAAGGAGTAAATTAATGCGAAGAATAATCACTGGACACAACAGCGAAGGCAAATCAGTTGTAAAGATTGACGGAGAACCATCAAGATCAGTTGGTGAAGAAGTGGGAGGTTTATTTGAAATTTGGAACACTAATGGTAGCTCTATTGATAGCACTGATTCGATAGATAGGGCGGATATAGATATTGTGCTTTCGCCAACTCCTGGAGGGTCAAATTTTAGATATTTCAGAATCAATCCAACGCCACAAGGAATTTCAGCTGAAATGCTTGAGGAACTTGCAGCACAAGCATTTCGAAGTATAGGTGCTGAACATGAAAGAGTGGATACAACCAGACATCCCACAATGCACAAAACAAAAACGATTGATTACATTATTCTACTCGAAGGTGATGTCACTCTACTCTTAGATGATGATGAGGTTAAATTACAACCTTTTGATGTGGTCGTACAACGCGGAACCAACCACGCGTGGATTAATAATGGTTCAGAACCTGCTTTATTGATAGCGGTTTTAATTGATGCCAATATAAAAGAGTAATGTAATAGCAATGCTTTATATAAAAACCTTCATAGGAATTATTTTTCAGGTTTCACTATTAACACTATTTCTATTATTACCTGCGCCAACTTGGTATTGGTACGATGCCATCTTTTTGTCAGGATTTTATTTTCTAATCAATGCCATAACTTCATTTTGGATTTGTGCGTATTACCCTGCCAGCATGGAAGCCAGGGTAGAATTTAATTTTAAGCGACAACCAAAAAAGGATAAGATTGCGACCTCAATAATCATTTTAGCCATAGCATTAGCTCTGAATTTTATAACGGTCGATGTTTTCTATCTGCATATCTTTGAAGCACCAACACCTATGGCTAAATATTTAGGGCTGGCCATTTTTGTTATTGGTTATAGCATTATTTTATGCACCATGGTCCAAAATGAATTTGCCCAGTCAGTTGTAAATATCCAGGATGAAAGAAACCAGATGCTTGTTGACACAGGTCTTTATAGTTACGTAAGACATCCCATGTACACAGGTATAATGTTTTTCTTTTCAGGCATCGGCTTATGGTTGGGCAGTATCTTTATGGCAACTATCGGTGCCATTATTTTAATGCTAGCTTTCATTCCTAGAATCTTAATTGAAGAAGAAACACTGAGTGGAGAATTGAACGGGTATGAAGCATACCTGCAAAGAGTAAAATACAGAATTATCCCTAGAGTCTATTGAGCTATTTCAAGGTCAGCGTGGCTTTGCCTTTAGTTGCTGCATTTAGATCACCAAATCTCATGCTACGCCAAGCATTAAGATCATTTTTTACATAAGCATCCAAAAATGTGATGCTGGTAGCAGCAGCAATCCTCAAGGCCTCATGTTGAGGTGGTCCAGGAACATCGTTTCTGCAAATAAGTCCGCCTAAATAATGATCAGCCCCTTCTATCAACACATAATGATGAGGAGACAAGGAACGTGTGAATGAATCAGGAATCTTGTATTTAAAAGGTGCGTTAATTCGACCTGAGCCCACATCACTAAAATCCTTAGTACCAGTTGAAATTAATGTGGGCACTCTAATACCCTTCCATGGTTCCTTTGGCATTAACGCCATGGTTCCTGGGTCACTAATCATTAGCAGCACCTTAAAACGAGTTTCATCAGAAGTTTCTGCATAGCCGTCCATAGGGTTCAATAAAGTCATGCCAGCAACGATCATAGCGGTGGCTGCACCCATTGAATGCCCAGCTGCAACTAATTTGGTTCTATCAAGTTTATCTTCTAGATCAGGAACTATTGTTTCTATGAGATCCAATGAATCAACAATAAAGCTCATGTCCTGTCTTCGGGTATCAGTTACTTGCAGCATTTGTTGGTACATTTCTTTCATATTGTCTCGTTTTGTTTTAAAACCAAGAGATGTTGAATCCATATGGGTGGGCTGGATGACAACATAACCATGGCTCGCCCAATAATCTGTAAAGCCCTTGTACATGTCTCCCTTTGAACCATTTCCGTGGGAAAAAACAATGACAGGAAATCGAGTCTTGCCAACAGGATAAGAAATTCTAACGGGTAGCTGTTTATTTAGTTCTTGAAACTCTAAAGAAAATTCTTCGGTTTTAATGTCATATTGAGGTTTTGTAACAGTAAAGTTTTTTGGAATCACAGAACATGATTGAATAACAAAAAGAGCAAGAAAAATAAATATTATAAGAGGATTCTTAATCTTACTAAGCAATGACATAATAAAATTATAAACATATTTTTTGCCTACCTTTGTCTTTATTTATTACAATTCATAACCATGAAGAAAAATATTAGACAATCAATGCATTTCATTTGCCTACTCTCAGTGGTTCTCCTAATCAATGCTTGCTCTGAATCTGAACCAGAAGGTCAAGAGATCACCATCTCAGGACAAATAATAACCAGCGAAGACTCTCAGGGTAAAACTTTCAACTTAAGTATTTTTCATGCTCAATCTGGGATTGGATTTCAACAACATCCTCTCTATGAAATAGAATCATTTACCAGTCAATCACAGACGTTTAATCACACATTTCTTTATAATTCTTCAGGAAATTCAGGTCTGGTCGTCTATGCTTGGTTGGATATTGACGAAGACGGTATCATGTGCACAACCCAGTCCCGTAATGATATTGCTGGAATTGATTTAAATGAAGATTTCCCAAATTCAAATCAAAGTTTCACGATTGAATTGACTCAACAGTGTGTTGGCCCTGATTGGTTTTACCCAGCGACTAATTAAGTCCCAATTGGTTCTTTGGGCCTTGGTGCTACTTTTCTTACATAAATCGCAAACAGGCTAACAAATATATTACAAAAGCCTATAAATATAAATGGTGCTGAAGGGTCAATGGCATCAAATAGTCGTCCTCCGACTCCAGTGGAAATGAGAATACCTAATGCGCCAGCAAGATTAAATACTCCGACAATTGCTCCTCGTTTCATTTTAGGGGCCTCTTGGCCTAATAGTGTTGTTGCAGCAAAAAAAGCGCATTGCTGTCCCAC
This sequence comes from Gammaproteobacteria bacterium, assembly GCA_963578425.1. Classification (GTDB taxonomy): domain Bacteria; phylum Pseudomonadota; class Gammaproteobacteria; order Steroidobacterales; family UBA11654; genus CACPJA01. Next base: position 3,640 of record CAUZCF010000051.1, read on the forward strand.
ACCTAGAAGTATAAAAAAAGGTCTTGATCCAGGGTCGAGAACATTATCAATAAAAAACATGGAGAGATAACCAGCTGAGGCGACGGCCATACAAACACTGACAGCAAGAATGCGATCAACTTTATCAATCAAATAACCAATAATTGGGGATGCGATAAGAGCTGAAATGGAGGATGTCACGAAAACTAATCTTGCAGCTTTTGTTGCCTCCGAAGTCGTCATGCCCATATCAATTCCAGTTGCAACACCCCAGAGGACAAGAAAAGTTCCTAAAATAACTAAATCACTTCTAGCCACAAAAGCTGATGCATAAGCTAAAAGTATCCTTGGGTTTCTCCCTTCCTCCAAACCAGACTTGATTTGCTGAATATAGGGAATTTTCTTTTGCTCTTCTGTTGGGGTTCCTTTCTGTAATCCAAAGGCAACCACTACTGAGGTTATCAAACACATACCGGCTACAACCCACATCGCATACATACCGGCTGTGACTTGGTCAAAACCCATTTGTGCAAAGTTTTCAGGTAACCGTGCAAACACTAAAGACACAGTAATAACACCCGTTGCGTTTAAAATCCCAGTCACTGCAATCATTTTGCCACGTGTGTGATTTTGTGGGTAATCTGCGGTCACCGTGCCCAGCATCCCTGTGGCTGCACCCATACCGATGGCATAGATGATTCGGTAAACAGTTAACTCTCCTATCCCTGTGGCTAAAGGATAAAGAAAGTAAGATAAGCCCATAGCAAACATACCAAATGAATAAACTTGTCGTCTTCCGATCTTATCGGCAATTAAGCCAACGGGAAGAAAAATAATTAACAGAGCAATTTCTGCTACAACTTGTAGATCGCCTACAATCGTTCCAATTTGATCTCGCTGATAGCTAAGATTCTCTAATAACACGTATGTGGTTGCATAAGATATAAACGTTAACAAACCGATTGTGGTTAACGCCCCATAACAAATAGAAAAGAAATTAGTTTTTGTCACCCCTTCAACTAAATCAACTCTGAACTTACCTTTAGGTAAAAAATTTAAACTTAAAAACGACTGACTCATTGATCCTAGAACTCCTTACAACTGTCGAAAAAAATAATTAATGATTATAGACTGAAGACTTCTGATTATTATAGTTAAGTATGACAATAAACAAAGACATAGAAAATATAATTTATTCCATGTTTGATGCTTTTAAAGCCGGAGACACAAAAGCAATTGAATATCATCTCCATTTAATTGATGAAAATAGTTAAAATATTGCTCTTATTAGCTGCTGTTTGGTTGCTCACTCTGTTCTCCTTTCGGGTACTCAATAATGACAAAGTAGCCGTTGTAATCACAGATTGGGGTCAACCCGAAGGATTTTCTGACAGTTATTATCAAGGCATTGCCCAAAGAAGCCGTATCGGTATTCAAGCCATGAGTGAAAATGAGGCGTGCTCTGAACATTTTGTTGGCAATTACCCCTATCGTTCGTCAATGGGTAGTTACCCTCATGTGAACTCCTTTTTAACCAAGGGTTTTGAGCAATATTATGATAACTTTGGCATGTATCGTTTAGATAGCAATCAGGGGTTATATATCAATGTTCTAGACGAATCTGTCATCTTATCTCAAGAAGACGCAGATCAGTATGAAAGAATAAAAGTAACTGGTTCAGGAGATGGCTATGGGAGAAGAAATATCCTCTCAGTAGATCCTAGAGACGGGCTAGACCCTTTGCCAGATTATTATAAAATCCTAGCTCCTAATGGAATTCAAGATGTTAGAGAGCAGGACGTGGTGTTCTATCGACGAATCAATAAATTACTAGGTGCAAATAGAAAATCCACAGGTATGAACCCGATGACAGATTTTATGGAAGAGTATCTTACTGATTTTATGAAAAACAATTTTGGAAACCGAGTAAAAATTAGATTTGGTATGTATGAGAAAAATTCTGGTTACTCTGTAAGACATGATGATGTGGCTTGGACAATGGCTAGATGGGGAGGCTTTACTAACATGCTTCTCACCCGAGAAACCACCGATCATAACTTCTATGCGAATCATTTTATGACTCGTAATAAAGTCTACTATAGGTTGTGCAAATCTGGTCTTCAAGATCGAGTAGCACTCAAACAAATTAGACAAGTTGGACGCACTCCTGAATACAACTTGATGCTGTTACACAATATGAAGCGCTACCTAGATCAATATTCTGATGAGGAGGAAATTTCCTTAATCTATGCAACCTATGGGCTTCCATGGCCAGGCAGAAATCCTGAAGGACCGCTTGGTGCACCTCATCCTTGGATCAAAGAGGTTTATCATGAAAATGCTTTTAATAACTACCTTAGCTTTAAACGCTATGTGGAGGCTGTTTATGATGTCAAACAAGGTGGTCGTTGGAACATCAATTTCAACCGTTCCGATGGGATTGGAAGTAATGATAGTCGAACCAATAGCTTGTATGGTTATTCTAGATTTCCTAGCCAAATCTTTGGTCACCCTGAAGATATATTAAGGTTTGAAACGATAAGAGATCAGTTAAAACAAGCTATCCATATTGATAATAGAGAAAACATTATCATTGTCCCTTCTCACTGGTATTACAATGGTCAGGACACTTCATTGAAGATTCGAGAACTGAATAACTTACCACTTAATAGCATTGAAGAAATGAATCAGGGTATTTTTGATATTTCATGGTGTGAACAATACGATGAGGATGGGTTGCT
>CAUZCF010000052.1:0-6305 GCA_963578425.1 Gammaproteobacteria bacterium
GCCATTGATCAATACGTTATTACAGGGGTGTCTCATAATCTGAATTTTTTGAGTTCAATTATGCAAAATACAACGTTTCAATCGGGTTATACAACAACTAATTTTATTGCTGATGAATACCAAGATGGCTTTAAGGGAGAATCTGGAACTGAACATGAAACACAGATAATCGCCTGTGTGCTGGCCTGTTATCATACCGATCAACTTAAACGGATAAAAACAAACCGTATGATTAAAAATCAATGGACTGTAAAGATTAATGAGCAACAAATACCTGTGAGAACTGAAGATAAAGACACGCTAATGAAAGCTGTATCGCCAACAAATGAATACAACATTCTTATCAGCAAACAACATAATGATCCTAGAGTCCAAATAAAGATTGATGATGAAGAGTTCTGCTTTCAAATTGAAAATCAATACCCAGGATATCAACTCACTCATAGGGGTAGAGTCTTTAGTGCATTAGTTTCTAGACAAAGAACTGCAGAATTAAATCGTTTAATGCCAGAAAAAATTCCGCTTGATCTTTCTAAATATCTGCTCTCACCCATGCCTGGTCTATTGATGAAAATTTGTGTAGAAGAGGGACAAACTATTAAAACCGGGGAAGAACTAGCAGTTGTTGAAGCAATGAAAATGGAAAATAGCCTAAGGGCAAGCAAAGACGTTAAAATTAAATCGATATTAACAACAGAAGGCGCTAACCTAGCAGTAGACCAAAAAATTCTGGAATTTGAGGATTAATTTGAAGACATCAGATATTGAATTATTAGCTCAGTCGATCAGATCAGGAGATAGAAAAGCCATTGCGAATGGAATCACCTTAGTTGAATCAACAAAAGAAGAAGATCAAGCCCTAGCTGAACAACTCTTGAACAAACTGAAAACTTCAACAAACGACAGTATTAGAATAGGCATATCAGGGCCGCCAGGGGTTGGCAAATCAACATTTATCGAAGCCATAGGCCACCCAGTTTTGGACACTGGTGAGCGTTTAGCTATTTTGGCAATAGACCCAAGCTCAAGTATTAGTGGAGGATCTATACTAGGAGATAAAACTAGAATGGAGTCCTTATCTCGAAGTGAAAACACTTTTATTAGACCCTCTCCTTCAGGAGGTAACTTAGGTGGTGTTAACCGATCTACCAGAGAATCAATAAGTATCCTTGAAGCCGCTGGATATTCTGTAATCTTGATTGAAACCGTTGGTGTCGGGCAAGCTGAAACTGAAGTTTTTGAGATGACTGATATCTTTTTAGTCCTACTAAGTCCTGGCGGCGGTGATGAATTACAAGGTATAAAACGAGGAATCACTGAGTTGGCGGATATCCTTGTGGTCAATAAATCTGACGGCAATCTTTTAGCAACTTCTAAAAGCACTGTGCTTGATTACAAAAATGCTCTCAAACTCCTAAAACCTAGAATTAAAGAATGGACTATTCCTATTCTTTCTTGCTCTGCCCTGCAAAAAGAAGGAATTAATGAGGTTTGGCATCAAATTCTTGAACTAAAAAATCATCTAATGAATACCGGACAACTCAAAGAAAATAGACAAAAACAAAATGAGATTTGGTTAAAAAATAAGAAAAAAAATCTTATACTTGCTGCTATAGAGTCAGATGAGACTTTAATTGATAAACTTAGCCAGATAAAAAAAACACAGTGGCAAGAAATGCAAGAAACTAGTTTCTTGTCTGATGTTATAAAAAAGATTAAAGAAAAAATAAAATGATAGGACGATTAAATCACATTGCCATCGCAGTACCGAATCTAGAGAATGCTAGCCAGGTGTATAAAGAAACACTGGGTGCTACAGTCTCAGCACCAGTGCCAATGCCTAATCATGGGGTCACCACTGTCTTTGTTGAACTCCCCAATACCAAGATAGAACTGATAGAGCCTTTAGGTGATGAATCACCCATAAGGGAGTTTATTAAAAAACACCCAAAAGGTGGTATGCATCATGTGTGCTATGAGGTTGATGATATCTACGAGGCTAGAGACCAAATGATTGCGTCAGGAGCGACCATTGTTGGAGCACAAGAGCCCACTATTGGCGCGCACAACAAACCGGTTATTTTTATGCATCCTAAAGATTTTTTAGGTACCTTAATTGAACTAGAACAGAAAGATTGATTCTTATCAAAAACGATATCTGATTTTTGCAGCGAAGGTGTTGGCTTCAGGTTCTTGCCAAGTGGTCCGAAAGATTTTAGACGTTCCGGCTTCATCATCAAAGAAGTAACCGCCACCTCGAGTATAGACCAGATAAAAATTAGACAATGGATCTATTTCATATCTATAACGAATCTGAAAAGAGAGCTTTCCTAAGTTAATGCTGTCTGTTGGCTCATTCGTGCCCACTAAAAATCCTTGACTATCGGCGTTCCAACCTCTCCCTTTTTGATTTCTATAAGAAGTGGCCTCGAGCTTTATTTGTAATTCTTGATTATTGGTTGGGTACCACCGACTACCTAGATTTAGACTGGTTAATTTTTGATCAAAAGTCCCGTAATAATTATCGGATAGCTGATTTAACCAATTAGTTCTCGAGTGATGGTTGAGAAACAACCAAAATCTAAGGTTATCCTGAGGATTAAAAGTTATACCTCCGTTAACCTTTTTGTGTCTGTCTTTAAAGGCAAAGTAATCGACCGTTTCAGACTGAAACCCAAATCTGTATCCCCAGGTTCCATTTCCATATCTCGGGCTGTTATAACCAAACTCAAAATTTGAACCTGACCCAACTTTTATAAATGGCGCAATAATACTGCCTCTGGTAATCTCATCATCTTTGCCTTCGGCTTGTAGAAAAATATTTACACTAATTGATGATGTACTCTTGAAGCCTTGCCTAAAAAAGTAAGTATAAAACTCATTCAAATTTTCATTGTCTGAATTATTCTCATCCCAATAATCAAAATTATGACTCTGACTGTTTATTCTAGACTCTTCTGAAAAATCAGTGTTTATGTAATTGAAACCAAGACCAAAAGAAGAGAGGTCATTTCTCCACATGTATCCCATATCATTGATATTTAGGTTCTCATCAAAATAATAATATTCAGCTAAATATTTTATTTCTTTTGATGGTCTATAGGACACCATTGTTCTTGAGCCAAAACCACTGTCTTCATCGCTGATGTTTGATGCCATTGATACATGTTCTACTTTTAAGCCACTATTCGGTACGTATTGATAATCTATAGCACTAACAGTTGCTGATCTGTCTAAAACGTCATTTTGATTATGGGTGGCCATATAACCTATCTTTTGATCACCGAATTTCCGGAGTGCTCTAAAAGCAAAATAGTCTTCCCCCTCACTAAAATCTTCATCCTTTTCGAAAGCTGCAAATACACCGATGTCTGTGGTCTCCCCTAACTGTGTGTATTTTATTGCTGTATCAATATCATTAACATTTTTCTTGCTTGCTTCACACTGCGATTCAAGTTCATCACTGCCGCCCTCAATAGCTGAATAATTAGTGCAATTATACTCTGGGCTATCACCAATCCGTCTGGTATGAAATATTGAGTAAAGCTCGAACCCTGGATACCAATCCTCACTCACATCAAATAAAGATTGGCTTTGAGTAAAAAAAGGTCGTTTATCAGAATAAAAAGTTTCACGAGGAGAATAATTGATCACCACATTATCACTCTCAACTTGTCCAAAATCAGGGTTTATGGTTGCACTTAACTCACCACCACGTCCATTATTATAGAAAATTTCAGTGCCGACATCATAAGTGGAATCGTCATCAATAAAATCAGTGTTAGCAACCGCATACGGTAAGAAGTCTAATCGCGTTGGATTGGACTTAAAAACCTGAATCTTCGGTAATTTAGATAAAAACTTCTGTCTGCTAATGGTAGCTTTTGAAGAGGCAAACCAATTTGCTGTGTACCTAACTTCCCTGCTAACTCCCAATCTTATGGTTCTTTTTTCTCCCTTTTGCTCATTCATCGGCACCATTGTCCAAGGAACAAAGAATTCAGAATACCAATTCTCTTCAGACTCTGAGGTCTTAGCAAACCATTCACCATTCCAATCTCCATCAATATTATTCTCGTTAGTGATGGTAAAATCGATTAAGGCATCACTCAGTGAGACTCCCAGCATATACCCTGTGTTGGCCTTATTATCAAAATCAACCACAATGACATTTCGATCAGAATCATGATTTAGATCATCTCTTCGATGAGTTCTTCTGTCTCTGGTATCAATGTCTTGAGCGTTAATAAAGCCTATGTATAGACCTTCCTCATTTGAATAAACTAATGCTTTGGTTTTCAATGATGGTGTTTCTAGACTAAAGGGGTCAACCACAAAAAATTCTTCTATGGTTTGAGCTTCCTGCCACTCTTTCTCATCTAACACCCCATCAATAGTGATTTCAGAGAATGCTGATAATGTCGCACCAAGCGATATTAAAAAAAAGAGTGCTTTAATCTTATTCATAAATTAAGTAGAGAGTTCGCTGTTGCATTCAAAGTGGATCTATTGATTGATGAGTAATAATTTATCTCACGCTCAAAACTTCTGAAAACTTTCTTTGTGATTGCTTCTAAATTTGGCCTCTTCTCCTCTGGCGTTTCGCCTTTACCTATGCCTCCACCAAATTCAATAATGGTGTCAATTTGATGACTCAATGAGGTTTGCATGCAGCCTAACCAATTAACTGGTTTATATAACTGTTGATACAGAAGATCCGCAGTCGAGCTGCCGTCTTGTTGATGAATATCAGCTGAATAATTTGATAATATGGGCGCATTCAATGATCCAAAATGAGTCCTATCAAGCATTATTTTAAATTCATCTGCTGCGTCCTTCATTAAATCAGTATGGAATGCACCTTCTGTATCAAGTTTAACTGTTCTTTTTTTAGGATGAAGTGCCAAGATATGTTCTTGTAATTGATCAATATTGGACTCCGTTCCACCGACTACTGTTTGTTGTTGTAAATTAATGGTGGCCACCTGACACCCGAAGTCTTCAGCAAGTGCAGCACTTTCAACTTGATTAAAAGGTAAAGCAAGCATTGATCCTGATCCGAAATCACCCATCAATTCACCTCTTTTGCTGACAAGCTCAAGTCCATCTTTGAAGCTAATGCTTCCTGCTGCTACTAATGCAGTGTATTCCCCTAAACTGTGTCCAGCTAGTAAACCAGGTGTGTATTGATTGTCAGTCAACTCATTAAAAACCTTCAAGCAAGCTATTTGATGAGTAAACAGCACTGGTTGCGTGTAACGTGTAAGGTTAATTTGCTCTTGCTGATCACTGAAAGACAATTCAACTAAATCGTAGCCTAAGAGTTCACTGGCTTGGTGATAAATATTTCTTGCAGACTCACAGCTTTCATACAAATCTTTACCAATACCTTTATACTGTGACCCCTGGCCAGGAAAAATATACATTAACTGAGTCATCTGCTCCCCAATAAAACTCAAATTTGCAGCCATTATGACTTATAAGAGATGAAAAACAAAAATAAACACACTAATTAACAGCTAATATCAGTGTAACTTTTTGTAACGATGGAAATAGAAGATTCTAAATAGTAATATCATTCAAATAAATAGTCCTAAGGTGCTTAATTTGAAAGAAAAAAGAATAGCAATTATAGGTGCTGGCATTGGCGGCATGACTGCTGCTGTGACCTTAGCTCAAAAAGGTATTCAAGTCAGTGTTTTTGAGCAAGCTCCTGAACTGAGTGAAGTGGGAGCTGGAATAACCATTACACCAAATGCAACCAAAGGATTAATTCATCTTGGCTTAGATCAAGAAATGAAAAGAGTGGGCATGGCTCATACATTACAAGGTGTAAGACATTTCAAAACAGGAGAAATGATTGTGCCACTTGAGCGTGGTGAAAAAATGCTACAAAAATACGGTGCCTATCAGTTCCAAGCCCACAGAGCCGATGTTCATAATGTATTAATTGATAAGTTTAAGTTGAATCATGCTGATTCAATATATGTGGACCATCAACTCACTGACCTTAAAGAAAAGGCTGACACTGTGGAGTTAATTTTCAGTAACGGTCAGAAGTATGAATTTGATTTTGTGATTGGGGCAGACGGTAATCGATCAACGGTTAGAAAAATAATAATTGGTGACGATGACCCAAAATTTGCTGGTTATGTGGCTTGGCGTGGACTGGTCCCAACCAAAGATCTAAGCGAGACTGATTTTGATGAATGTGGATCATCAGCTTTTATAGCCCCTGGAAGGGTATTTGCAAGATATCTGGTTCGCAATAATGAGTTGTATAATTATGTGGCCTTTCTTGCAAC
>CAUZCF010000053.1:0-6292 GCA_963578425.1 Gammaproteobacteria bacterium
GGTCAAAAGGTTGTATTAATATGTCTAATAATGACATTGAAGAAGTCTTTGATTTAGTCGATATAGGCACTCCGGTAGTAATTGAATAGCCTGATGACTCGCCTTGGTCCAATAATCGTTTCAATTGACGATAAGAAACTCTCACACAAAGAGAAAACTATATTGTCACATGATTCAATTGGTGGAGTGATTCTGTTTGCTAACAATTACGAAAATCGGAATCAACTTAAAGATCTTGTGCAATCAATAAAAGCAATAAAGTCACCAGAATTAATTGTTTGTGTGGACCAAGAAGGAGGGCGTATTCAAAGGTTTCAAAAGGAATTCTATTCACTTCCTTCTTTTAAACAACTGGGTAAAATTTATGATTCTTCAGCTGAAGATGGATTGAAAGCCTCTTATCTTGCTTCACAAATTATGGCTCTTGAGCTGTTAGAGGTGAATATTGATTTTAGTTTTACCCCTGTGGTTGATCTTGACTATGAGTTATCTTCAGTGATTGGCGATCGAGCTTTCCACTCTTCTTCACAAACAGTGAGTGACTTATCTACTGCCTATCTAAAGGGTTTGGAACGTGTTGGTATGAAAGCTGTTGCAAAACATTTTCCAGGTCATGGAAAGGTGAACATTGATTCTCATTTTGACAAGCCGATTGATCAACGTTCATTTGATGATTTAGGTAATGATCTCAGTCCTTTTCAAAGCTTATTTAAAGAAAGCTTATCAGCAATTATGACAGCACACATATTGTTTCCTATGGTTGACTCTTCTATAGTGACTTTTTCTCAGAAATGGCTAAAAGATATTCTTCGAGATCAATTAAATTTTCAGGGTCTTGTAATTTCAGATGATCTTTCTATGGGGGCAACAAAGGATATTGGATTCATGAGAGATAAAGTGAATATGGCTCTTGATGCTGGTTGTGACTATGTCCTTTGGTGTCATTCTAAAGAAAACCTTGAAGCAGAACTAGATTCAATCGCTATAAAAACAGATGTCAATCCAAGTAACCAAATAGAGTTAATGAAACCATTGATGAAACACGAGGAAACACCATTATCTATTAATGAGTTGATTTCGGAGCTTGACCACTTGTTAAATAGTTCAGCAATTCTTTAATTTCTTTAATTTTCTCGATACTGACTAGAAAATCACCTTTGAAACCAAGGGATTGATCTGGGTATAAACGAAATTTGTCATGATTTTCTTTAATTAATTGAATCAGTAGATCACTTTCTATTGTGGTTGATGAATGAAAGTAAATTCTTCCATATTGGTTGTTTAGCTTAATGCGTTTTATACCAATTGAGTTCGCCTTATTTTTGAGTTTAGTAACCTCAAGAAGATTAGAAGTGAATTCGGGTACAGTACCAAAACGATCCATTAGTTCATGTTTTATTTCTTTGATTTGACTGTCGTTATCAGTTGATGATATTCGTTTATAGAATATCAATCTTAAATGAACGTCAGGCATGTAGTCTTCAGGGATGAGTGTTGGAATGTTTAAATTGATATCAGTTGTGAAGAATGATTCATCAGGGGTTCCATAATCTTTTAATGAACTAACAGCTTCTGAGAGTAAATCTTTATAAAGGGTGAATCCTATTTTTTGGATTTGCCCACTTTGTTCATCTCCTAGAATTTCACCTGCCCCTCTAATTTCTAAATCATGCATGGCTAAAATAAATCCGACTCCCAAATCTTCAATAGCTTCAATTGCTTCAAGCCTCTTAAGTCCGTCCTCAGATATTTGATTTTTTGGTGGTGTTAATAAATAAGCATAAGATTGACGTTCAGATCTACCCACTCTGCCTCGCAGTTGATGGAGTTGTGCTAAACCAAAACGATTGGCATTATTAATGATAATGGTGTTTGCATTTGGTATGTCTAATCCACTTTCAATAATTGTTGTTGCTAACAATACACTGAATTCGTTGTTATAGAATCTCATCATGATTTGTTCAAGTTTTCTCTCTCTCATTTGACCATGTGCTATCTCAATTGAAAGGTCTGGAAAAATCTCTCTAAGTTGTTCAGAAATGTTTTCAATATCATTGATTTTGTTGTGCACGAATAGAATCTGTCCACCTCTATTAATTTCTCGTTGAAAGGCTTCTTTAATCAGGTTTTTTTCCCAACGACTTATATAGGTTTTGATTGGTAATCGACTTTCTGGTGGAGTTGCAATCATTGAAATATCTTTGAGCTCACCAATAGCCATATTTAGAGTTCTCGGTATAGGAGTAGCGGTCATGGCTAGATAATCAACGCCGTATCTTATTTTCTTTAATTTTTCTTTGTCCCTAACTCCAAATCGATGTTCTTCATCAACAATAATAAGACCCAATGTTGGATAGGATATCTTTTCTGAAAGAACTGCATGGGTACCAATGACAATGTCTGTTTGTCCTAATCTTAAATCATTGATAATTGCCTCTCTTTTTTTAGGGCTCTGTGTACGTGATAATAGTTCAATATTAATAGGCCATTCAGTAAATCTTTCTTGAAAGGTTTCATAATGTTGTTGTGCTAAAAGCGTTGTAGGAACCATTAAAACAACTTGATTACCATTCATGACTGCACTAAACGCTGCTCTTAAAGCCACCTCAGTTTTTCCAAACCCAACATCACCACAAACTAATCTATCCATCTTGCTAGAAGAACCCATATCATCTAATACCTGATCAATTACTTTTGCTTGGTCCCTGGTTAAAATAAACTGGAAACCTGAACAAAAAACATCATAATCTTGTTGATTAATAGGCTGACTCTTACCAGGAGTTAATTTTCTATTAGCATACAATTCTAAGAGTTCTGCAGCCATATCTTGAGCTTTAGTTTTTGCCTTTTTACATATTTTTCTCCATTGATCATTTCCAAGATTACTTAAAAGGCTCTCATCACTGCTATCACCTATGTATCTAGAGACTTTTTCCATTTGCGTTATTGGCAGTTGAAGTAGATCGCCTTTAGCGTAATTAATACATAAAAATTCTGATTCAATATCATCAATCGTTAGTTTTTTTAGACCATCATATTTGCCAATACCATAATCTCGATGAACTACGAGTGCTCCTTGTTGTAAATCTTTTAGATTTTCAATAATTGTTTCTGGATCTTGTTTACGATATCTTTTATTGATTCTTTTTGTTTGTTGACCAAATAAGTCAATTTCTCCAATTACAGCTAAACCTTGATTCTTTATTAAGAAACCTTTGCCTAGAATTTTTTCAGTCAAGTAAATACCGTCTTTTTGATTTAGAAAATTTGCCCAGCTTTCTGTCTTATCAATAGATACAGAAGTGGATTTAAAATAATTCTTTATTAAACTTTGTTTCTGTTTTGTCGGTGCTGAAAGTAAAACCTTACTAATAGATTCTTTTTCAATTAATTGAAGGATCTTGTCAATTATTAAGGAAATATCTGAGGTTTCTAAAAGCAGCGGTTGAGTACCAAAATTAATAACTCGTTGCTTATTAGTCTGGGTGAATTTTTCTGATTGAATAGTAAAAGGAGTTTTCTTATTTATATCATCTAATACCCTTTTAGCATTAAAGAACAATTCATTAGGATGCATTATTGGTTGTGAATCCAGTTGATAATCATTAAATCTTTGATTTATTAGTTTCTCAAAACTCAATAAGGATGAAGAAAAATCATCAATTAAAAAAATTCTAGTTGAAGGGTCAATGAACTCTAGAATAGAAGACATGGTGTCATAGAATAAAGGCAGATAACTATAAACACCATGGTTCTCAGGGTCATCATAAATATAATTATAAAGAGGCCATTCCATTTGATTTCCTTCAAAGTGATTTCTCATATTAGCCTTAAAAAAATCAATAGCTTTTGAATCTCGAGGAAATTGACTCGCTGGAATAATCCAAGTCTTTGAGATGTGTTTTATTGTGAGTTGTGAAGCATTATCAAACAATCGAATAGAGTCTATATGATCGTCACCAAGATCAATGCGTATAGGATGGATTTCAGAAGGTGAGTAAAGATCAACTATAGAGCCTCTGACAGCGTATTGACCAGGATCATGGACCACTGCAACACGATCAAAACCACTGCGCTTTAATATTTCTTTTATTTCATCGATAGAAAATGATTGTCCAACTTCAATTTGTTGGCTTACAGAATCAAAAAAATCTCTTGGAGGTAATTTCCACAAAAGGTTTGAGGCATTCACAATCAGAAAATTAACTTCTTTTTTAATTAACTTATGTAAGATTTCTGATCGTTTAGAAATTACATTTCGCCTTGGAGAGCTCAAATCATAAGGTAAGATTTCTAAATCTGGAAAGACTTCAACTATCTGATCAGTTTGATTATAGTAGCTGATTTCATCTGCAATCACTTGTGCACTTTCACTGTTTGGGCATATAACCAAAGAAGGCACATTGGTTTGCATCTTATCTTCTGCTAAAGCTAAACCAATGGATGAACCGTAAAGTTGACCAAACTTTATAGAACTATTTTTTGTATCCCAGTTCTGAGAATTAATAAGCTTATATTGTGATTGTTTGTTCATCATTTTGATAATTTAGGACATGTATTATTCCATATTTAATTATTTTTTCTTCGTGTTTCTGGTTAAAGTATTTATGATGTTTCTAATCCACTAATGGTTAATTTACACAGTGCAGAATAAATTTTTTATAGCTCGACGATTTTTGCTTACAAAAGATAAAGGTCAATTTATTTCAATTGTAAGTATTGTGTCGTCAATAGCCATTGCAATAGGGATTGCATCTATTCTTATTGTGCTCTCTGTTATGAATGGTTTTGAATCAGAAATCCATAAGAGAATATTGAAGGTTGAGCCTCATATAACAATTAAAAGCACTAAACCTTTGGACTATAATCCTTTAAAAGATGTGGATCTTAGTTTTATACAAGGAAAGAAAATAATTTTTCCTTCACTTGAGTCCAAGGGGATTATGGAATTTAATGGGTTAACTTCAGGTGTGAATTTAAAGGGCTTAGATTTAGCTAATAGTGTTGCACTCAATGCTGAGTTTTATGATCAGCTTAATATCTCTGAATTAAAGCCAAATCAGATCATCATTGGTAAAGGCTTAGCTTATCGTATGGGCGTTAATATTGGCAACCAAATCATAATTAGAATCCCTAATTTTAAAGAGTTTACTTCAGTTACAGTGGCTAATTCTAAATCTTATCAGGTGATTGATATTGTTGAATTTGGACTCAGTAAATATGATTCAACTTTAGCCTTGTTACCGATGAATGAATTAAGAATGTCAATGCGGTCAATTGCTGCATTAAATAGTTGGTCGATTAGAGTAGATAATCCTTATCAGACCACTAAATATATTCAAAAAATTGAATCTTCAATTGATAATAATCAGATAATTGTTAGTGATTGGTCAAGCAATAATCAACCACTTTTCAAGGCTATTATGATTGAAAAGACAATTATGAGCGTATTAATCTTTTTAGTTGTACTTATCGCCATGTTTAATATTATGGTGATGGTCTCAATGACAGTAGATGATAAGGAAAAGGATATTGCCATACTCAGAACCCTTGGCTTTACGAAACGTGATATTTCCCAAATATTTTTTTTACAAGGAATGATGAATGCCACAGTAGGCATTGTATTGGGCATTGTTTTAGCTTTTATTGGTTTAAATAATTTACAAACAATTGAGGGATTTATCAGTATTATTTTTGGTTTTGATTTCTTTCCAGAAGGACTCTATTACATCTCATCTATGCCTTATCTGATCAGGATGGAAGACGTCGCAATTATTTCAATCTCAGCATTATTGATTAGTTTTATAGCTTGTTATTTACCCTCAATAAAAGCTTCTAAACAAGACCCAGTTTCAATCATAAGGTTTTATAGAAATTAGAGATAAGATGTATAAATATTTTGAATGGCAAATAATAAAATCATTTCTTAAAAGAAAGCAGGGCGATATGGCTTATTCCATTATCTCTTTATTAAGTCTTCTTGGTATCAGTTTAGCAGTGGCTGTGATCATTACAGTAATGTCAGTTATGAATGGTTTTCAGGTTGAAATTCAGGAAAAAATGTTAAATTTAATCCCTCATGCAACTATTAAAAACATTAACAACAAGGCAAACATAGACCTTTTAAATGCAATTCTTGATAAAAAACAATTTGTAGAGTCTCATTCAGTTTTTGTGAATGGAGAAGCAATAGCAATTACCGATACAAATTTTAATGCAATACAGATAAAAGCTTATCCTAAAGAAGCGTCACCCATTAAAAATAAATTGTCACAGCTGATGATTGAGGGTG
>CAUZCF010000054.1:0-6115 GCA_963578425.1 Gammaproteobacteria bacterium
AAGTTTTAGCAAGATTTAATCTGGCTCTCCAACCGCCTGAAAATTCATTTAATGATTTCTTAAAATCACTTTTTTTAAAACCAAGACCCAGTATTAGTTTCTCAGCTTTTGATTGTGATGAATAACCATCTAGGGAGTTGTATAATGCATAGAGTTCACCTAGACTTTCAAATTGCTCATTCTTTTCTGCTTCCAATATATTATTTTGGATATCAATAAGTTTTTGATCCCCTGAAAGCACATAATCAATAGCAATTTCATCAGTCGCAGGAACCTCTTGCTCAAGATAAGATATTCTAAGTTTTGAAGGGTAACTTAATGAGGTTTGATCAACTTCAATGTCACCAGTAATAATTTTAAATAAGCTGGTTTTCCCAGATCCGTTTGCTCCAACTAAGCCTACCCTTTGATCACGGTGAATTATAAGAGATACATTACTAAATAATATTTTCCCACCGAGAATCAGTTCTAAATTATTGAATGAAAGCATGTGTAAGGATTTGAAAAAAAGCTAGTTTAACAAAGCACATCTAAATTGATACCTATAAGTCTTTAATTCTGTGCCACAAGGAGGAGTCGAACCTCAGGCATACTGATAACTAAGGGCGGCTGTCTTAAAACACAACCTTTATGAATCTTGATCAATTTGTTAGTCTTTAAGATAATACTTGATATGTCTTAATAACTATATACTATTAAATATAGTAATAAAAAACTATATAATAAAATATAAAGTTCATGAAAGACGCGATAACAATAACTAAAACAGAGATTCAGAAGGGAAAAATAGGTCATTCTAAATGGCTTAAGCATAAAGAATCCAGGTTTAATTCACTCTTTCCTAAGAGGCTTGAAAAAGTTTATTCAACCATTAGATCTCTTTCTAAACTGTCTAATAGAAACAACTATTTTTATGAAACAAGCAATATTTTTACGGCTTTATCATCAATAGTGTTTGAGTTGAGAGAACTAGCTTCATCCTATGGCTTAGAATCATCAGATATAAAAATTGATATCTATTCTCTATCTAACCAACAAAAAAATCTTAAGCTACAAACAGATGATATAAAAAATAATGACGCAAAAGATTTTGCCTCTGAATTATTGGAATTAATAGAGCAGAAAATAAAAACAGAAGAAAAGCTCCATTCAGAAATCAATGTCTTAAAAAGAGAGTTAAGTTTTTTGAGAGATAAAGTAGAAAGCCAACAATGGAGTAGTACCAGAAATTTTACTTAAGGGCTCACTAGGAATCTTTACCAAAAAGATCATTAAAGGCGGGCGTCTTAAAACCCAACCTTTGTGATTACGGTTGGCAATTGAAGACAGGTATATTCCGCTGAGTACTTTTCTGATAATTCTCAAAGTCTGGATAACATGAACAAATAAGGGGCCAAAGATCAGATTTCATTTGGTCTTCCACCTGTTCAGCTTTCAGGTTGAGCTTTTCTGAACCCACAAAAACTTCTATCATTGGGTTCTTTCTCAAGTTCCAATACCAAGTTGGATGAATGTCTGCTCCACCTAATGAGGCAACTAAAATAACGCCTTGATGATACGGTACATGCATTAAGGGAACCACCCTTGTCTTTCCTGTTTTTGCGCCTTTCATATGTACGACACAGATATCACAGTTTTTTATGGTGCTCCAAAGTCTCCCTTTGGAAGCCTTATATATAAAGGCTTGCAGACTGGTTATAGTTCTCATTAATTTCTTAGGAGGGCCTTTTCTTTTCCATTTTTTCCTTTCTTTTACTTTCATAGTAATTATTCTACACCTCAACCATCCACCATCAACAATTAGTGATATTTGACTTAAGTTTGTTAAGGTCTAGGCATGAAGAAAATAATACTCATATCAATATTACTTATCTGCTCTAATGGATTTTCATCAACCCAGACTGGTATAAATGATCCTCTTCCAGTTCAAATGGAATCTAAATATGTTACTGATCGATCTCTATGGGGAAGTCTTATTTTTGATCGAGATAAAGTTTCAGGTAGCCATCAGTTAATAGAAGACAATCGGAAAATAATGGATCTCATTGAAACCTATCATAGACACTGGCTGGATAGGAGCAATAAAGAAGTAAGTGAACTCTTAGATGAGGAAATAGTGCGTTTTCGCGATGGAAGAATAACTTATGGACTGACCGATACTTTTAAGCGAATTAAAAATGAGTCTAGAGGTGAACGTCCGTCTGGCTATGCATCTTCAATGCAACTTGAGATAGTTGATATGCAAATTCATAGCGAAATAAATTTTGCTATTGCACTCTATAGCGTCGGCATTAAGGGTGGAGCCCGATGGGAATTTTCAGATTTGGCAACTATTTTTCAGGTTTTCCATAAAGTTGATGATAAATGGAAAATTATCGGACACATTGAAAACTTTAGACTTGATAATCCTAATGTAAGACAACTACCTGATACTGTTCCTAATAGGCGGTCACCTTTTAATTTCGATTTTGTTTATCCAGTTAAAGATTTACAAAGAGCGATAGATTTTTATTCACCGCTTCTTGGCTCACCAGAAATAGTCACATCTACAAGCGCCTCTTTTAGAGCCGGGGACTCTTATTTTGAACTTGAATCTGAGCCCATTGATGACAGAATTGGCGTCATGTATGGCCGTGCAAATGGATACGGTATTATAAACGTTAATTCACTGAGCAATATCAGAGATCAAATTAGAGGTCTCATTGACATCAACATGAAGAATAAACCATGTGGGGTGGCTAACTGTTTGATCACTGAAGACACATCAGGAAACATTGTCATCTGGCGAGAGTATAAGTCCACTAATACATCGCCGCACAAAAAACCGACAATACAATCGCTCAGTGAACTGGATCAACCTCCAGTTTTTTCAAAATTAATGCAATCAATTAACGCATGGATCACCAATGATTATTCAAGATTACTCGATATGCATACAAATAAAGCTCTTTGGATTGATGATGCCTTTGGAGTTGCTCAGGGGAGACAACAAATTAAGCTAGCTCTCCAATCTCGCTGGGATCTGTTTGATAAGGGACCAAATGGAATTAATGCTGATTTGAAAACCAAAAATTTCCAGATAAGAAATATCGGTAATCGACAGTTGGTGACTCTTGAAATGTCTATTCATATGAGGGCTTCTCCTAAAAGAAGTTTTAATTGCCTTTTGACTCAGATCTGGAAAAGGGACGGCGCTGATTTAAAATTAGAACATACCTTCATAGCACAAAAAGACAATATAAAGAATACGCCTGTTGGTACCATGGACTATACTGCTTATCCAGTTTATGACCTTGGAAAGGCAGGTCGTTTCTATAAAAATTTACTAGGTTCTGAGCCCTATAGAGATGACAATTGGTTTGGTTTTTGGTCAACAACCAATGTGTTTGGTTTAGTCGGACCAATGAGCAAAGATTCATGGGAACCAATACCGCATAGAAGCAATGGTTATGCAGATTTCTCAGTACGTTCAGCAGAAGAAGTTTATGAATATTTACAAAGCAAAGGAGCCTCATTTCCTGTGGTCGAGGCAATTAATGATACTTCTGGGATTGATGAGCAACCCGGTTACAATCAAATTCTTGCTATAGACAGCGAAGGGAACCTAGTAAATTTTAGTGATTATCTTGAGTATTAGGAGATATGATTATTATTCATTCATCTTCTGTTTCTTGATAATCACCAAGATTTCCGTGCATTTGATAACCCATCAATTTTTGAACTGTTTCTGAATATTGTTTGGCAATTTTTTTTGGTACACACAAATATTGATTCTCCTCCTGTCTTAGCCAACCAAGTGAGTATGTATTGATTATACCTGCACGAGGTTTATCAGATTTGTTTGCACCCCCACCATGAAGAGTTGAACCCATGTAAAACAGTACCGATCCCTTAGGCATGACGGCTTGGACTGTATTATTTGTATTTTCTTTTGTATCAGGAGTGAAATAATCAATGTTCTCTTCTGATTGGTAGGTATTGGCAGAATAATTGCGATGGCTACCTAGAACTACCCGCGTTGCACCATTCTCTTTAGTAAAATCATCTAATGCCCACATTGCACTAATCTGGAATTGCATGCCGGGCAACCTAGCAGGATATATACCATCGTCAGTATGGAGTACTTGATCTTTCTCTCCAGGAAGAATTTCAATTGCTGTAAGACTACCAATGCGATAATTATCGCAATGTTTTAACAGAATGCCATCAGTCACTTCCATTGCCCTTGGGTTGTCAACTAGCTTTGCCGGAGTTCTTGCAATGGCTAATAATCGAGGAAGCCATCGTGTTTTATATCCCGTGAAGCCGCTATCACTACCTTTTCCTATTTTGTCAAAGTGCTCTCTAAGTTCACTGAGGATAGCCTCAGCTAGTTCAGAACCAACTTGATTTTCTACAACTGCAGCTCCGTTAAGCTCTATTGCTTTGACGATATCATCTGCGTCAGAATCAACATTGAAATATTCTAATTGCATTTGTTCTCCGAGGAAGGGATGGTAAATTTCGAGAATAATATATAATTCTATATAATCTACAATCTGAATGATAGGAGAGGTGGCTGAGCGGCTTAAAGCGCTCCCCTGCTAAGGGAGTATACGTTTATAGCGTATCGAGGGTTCGAATCCCTCCCTCTCCGCCACTAGTCTATTGAAGATCTTCTATTGGGATGTATTCAAAATCGAAACCAAAGTGTTTTGGACCTATTAATTCAACTCCTTTTCTGTTTCTCCATTGTTCATGTGCTGGTAAACCAATCATTACGACTTCTTCATTCAAAGGATATCCACCATATCCAATACCACCTGTTATTGATTCTCCTGTTTTTGGATTTAAGTTGTAAATATAGTCAGGTGACATCACGTCTACTGCATCATCGAGCCAAGCAATAATATTTTCATTCTTCACGAAGATTTTATAGAGGCTACCTTTATATTCATTGATACCTTCTATCTCCACATCGACCCAGTTAAAACCTCGATCGCCTCGTTCATCAGATTTTGTCACAATGCCTTGGAAAAGTTTGTAACCATTTGTTACTGCCAATAGAGCAGCTATTGGATCTTCACCTCTTTGTCGTGCTTCCCGAACAGTTTTGCCAAAGAGCATAGC
This sequence comes from Gammaproteobacteria bacterium, assembly GCA_963578425.1. Lineage (GTDB taxonomy): Bacteria > Pseudomonadota > Gammaproteobacteria > Steroidobacterales > UBA11654 > CACPJA01. The sequence goes on from CAUZCF010000054.1 coordinate 5,110, forward strand.
CTCAGAAAGATTTCCAGGGATTGCGCCTTGTTTAATTTGTTCGCCTGACATGGGGGTCATAGTTATCGTAGCATCACCACCACTTGCCACTGCAATTGCTCGACTTAAATCCTCAACTCTGTATTCATCCACAGCGTCTTTAATAATGATCTCATCCCCCCAGCGGGTAATAATTGCTGTAGGAATTGAAGCAATTCCATTTATCCATGGTATTGATTGTTGTACCTCGGGCACAGCTCGCCCTGTTATTCCTGCATCTATGGTTGGAATACCTTTGCTGGCAGCGACTAGAAGAGCGGTAGTGGTTGCGCCTGCTGCTTCAGATCGAATCAGTGCTTTTACTTCCTGGCCCATATGCTCACTTAAGAGATCAACCACTCTGCTGTTAGCTTCCGATTCAGTTATGGTGGGAAGATTTTGTTTTTGGGTTCTTTCAATGACATGTTCCCATGCTCCTCCTCCACCAATTCCTTGAACAGCAACCACCATCCAATCATTTGGAAAGTTATCCGTTGAAATGAGTTTAAACTCTTTACCTTCACTAAGAGCCTTTGTTATTTGTTTAATGGATTCCTCTGTTTCGCATCCACGAGTTGACTGAATGCATGAGCCTACTATGATATCGATTAACTCCTGTTCATTGAGGATTCTAGTTTGTGGTTCATTTGCAAATGTTATAGTTGTTTTTGAAACTGGGATGATTAAGGTCACCAGAAGAAAAAAAGTAATCGAGCCCATCTTTAATCGAGTCATTTGTTGTGCCTCATAGCGTAATTTTTTATATCGTTAATGTAGTACAGATGTAGTACAAAGTGTAGAGTAGAGATTAATAAAATGAAGATAATCCACCTAGCTCTTATTATTATTCTCCTCCCAGATTTGGTTCTTAGTCAAGAAGTTAACCAAGTGAGAATATACGAAGCTCGAGAGATTGTAACTTTGGATGAAAACTATCCTTTAGCCACTGCGGTGGCTATAAAAGAAGATAGAATTATCGGTGTAGGTG
>CAUZCF010000055.1:0-6100 GCA_963578425.1 Gammaproteobacteria bacterium
CACATAGCATCAACGCCTAAGGAGCCAGGCATAACAGGGTCAGAAAAAAAATGGCAATCAAAAAACCAAGCGTCTTTCTTTATATCAAGTTCAGCGATAATCTCACCTTTACCATAATCACCACCTTCATCGCTTATATGTGTGATTCGATCAATCATTAACATTGGGGGTAATGGTAGTCTACCGTTATCAGGACCAAAGAGTTTTTCTTTGGCACAATCCATAAGTTCTTGAAGATTGTATGTGTTCTTTCTTTTCATAATTCTGATTTTAATAGAAACCGAGTGAAATGAATAATTGTTTCTAGCTGCCGTAGCGTAATTGGAGTGTCTTTACTTTACCAAACCAAGGTACTGTCACCACAAAGAGTTGATCTAAATTTTGTAGGGAAGCAGATTGGATTTTTTTACTTCCTTGAAACCCAGCAATCAATTGAGGTAAAACTTCGGAGTGTGTAACTATAAGAATAATTTTACCCTTATGATTATCCATAATCTCTTCTATCAATTCTTCAACACCTTTAGGATCAACTATATTGATCGGAACATTTAAGCTTCTCGAAATAGGTTCAGCGGTTTCTTGTGTGGCCCTTAGTGGAGTAGCAAAAATAGTGTTAACTCCAGCAACAACATCAATTGATAACAACATCTTCTGAAGTGATATCGCACGTTTTGTGCCAGCATCTGTTAAACCAGGATTTGATTGTAAATCAGATTCAGTCTCTGTGTGGGTCGTTATCAATACCGTGGTGGTTGCTTGTGATTCAAAGAACCATGCAAGCATAACGGAAAAGCTAATAAAAACTAGGGCAAATGCAACTCGCCTTAACTGTCGTTTCTTCCGTTTATGTTTATACTCATCTATGCGATCAATCATCAGAATCCTTGTTATCTAAAATAGTGTATTCTGCATCAATTACCGTGTCATCTGAATCTGAACCTTTCTTTCTACGGTAAAAAAACCCTCTTATATAAAATCCAATTATGGCTACAACAATTAATCCAGCGAGAGTAATAAAAATAAACCCTCCAAGAACAATAGCAACAGCAAGGATGCCCAAACTAAAGACAATACCCAGTGCTCTAATGATCAATTCAAACGGTAACATTCTATAAAACTAAGACTACATCAACTATTTAAAAGGTTATTAAACTCCATATCATTTAGGTAGGCAACTATGGATACCTAATATATGAAAATATTTAATAAAAATTTAAAATATTTTGTTGAATGTTCTCTTTTTGTTCTCTATTATCTAACTGTCTAATTAATTGACTATAAGGAATAAAATAATGCTGACACCCAGCGAAAGAAAAACACTAAAATTTATTCAAAAATATTGTATGGGGAAAGGTTATTCCCCTACTCTGACTGAAATTGCTGAGGGCATTGGCATTAAGTCAAAAGGAGTAGTGCATCGCTACTTAAAAACTCTTGAATCATTAAATATGGTGAGTATTGCAGCACATCGAAAACGTGGTATTTGCTTAAATCTTGAAGCTTATGAAAACCAATCAGTTGCTCCGATTATCCCTTTACTGGGTCGTATTGCTGCAGGTCAACCTATTGAAGCCATTGAAGGAAGGGAAGAAATCAATCTAGCTGACTTTATCATGAACCCAGATCGTTACGCTCTTCAGGTAACAGGGGACTCAATGATTGAAGTAGGGATCCTAGATGGTGATACCGTCATTATCAAACATCAAAATATAGCTGACAATGGAGATATTATTGTCGCTCTTATTGATGGCATTGAAGCAACATTAAAAAGACTCAAGAAACTCCCTAATGGCATGGTTCTTTTGGTCCCAGAAAATAAATTAATGGAAGCAATTTCCTACGAAGCAGAGCGCATTCAGATACAAGGAGTGGTGGTTGGTCAACTCAGAAGTTATCAGTAACTGGTCTTGGACAAAAATGATTGCGTTGGTTGATATGGACTCATTTTTTGCGTCCATTGAACAAATGGATCAACCGGAATTATTTGGACGTCCTGTTGCTGTCACTAATGGATTACAAGGCACTTGCATTATCACCTGTTCATACGAAGCCAGGTATTGGGGTATTAAAACAGGAATGCGTTTAAAAGAAGCCAGGAAATTATGCCCAGATATTATTCAAAGGCCCTCAAGACCTAAACGATATGCAGAAATATCAACAAATATTATGCGAGCGTTAACAACCATTACCCCTGATATAGAGGTGTATTCAGTCGATGAAGCTTTCTTAGAATTAACACACTGTAAAAAAATTATTCAATCCCCAAAAAATATAGCAAATAAAATTCAGAAACTAATTCTTGAGGTATCAGGTTTATGCTGCTCTATTGGAATCAGCGGTGATAAAACAACCGCTAAATACGCCGCAAAACAAAATAAACCGCATGGCATTACCATTATTCATCCTGAAACTTCAGAAGAAGCTTTAAGTAATGTAGCAGTTGAGGAGTTATGCGGTATCGCAAAAGGCATGAAAAGATTTTTAAATGCCTATGGAGTTTATAAGTGTGGTGACATGAAGAACATACCAATTAGTGTGCTTGGAAAGCATTTTGGAAATCCAGGGCGTCGTATATGGTTAATGGCTCAAGGCAAGGATCCTGAAAATATAAACACCAAAATAGCTGCGCCAAAATCAATTGGTCACGGCAAAGTGATGCCGCCAAACACTAAAAACCTAAAAACTATTTTGATCTATTTACAACATATGAGTGAGAAAGTTGGATCTCGTCTCAGAAAACATAACTTTAAAGCATCGAGTTTTTATATTGGGATTAGATCTAGTGGGGGTTGGATTGGCAGCAAAATTAAGTCACCCTACCCTATTGATGATGGGAGGCTCATTATGAAACTTGGCCAAAAAATGATCAACTATGGTTGGAATGGTGAAGGCATTAGTCAAATACAAGTCACAGCAATTAATCCAAAAAAATCAAATCAGCAAATTGACTTTCTTGAGGATAGAGAACTGCATGCTAAGTCAAAGATTAAAAATAAAGTCCTAGATATGATTAACCAAAAATATGGTGACCTGACAATAATGCCTAGTAATTTAATTTATAGATCCAGCATGCCAGATGTCATTGCACCAGCATGGAAACCTAGCGGTCATAGAAGGACTGTTTAGCTATGTGTGGTGGAGCATCATACATTCATCATGGTGAGCACATGAGGGTGTATTTTCCTAATCCAAAAGCAAAACTTCCTGTGATTGTAAAAAATAATGAGACAAAATTAATGTTGTGGGGACGAAGGAAAGGTCAAATGGGTAAATTACCGCTTGGAGGATGGGCAAGACTAGACTCTATTCATGCAGGCATTTGGGACCGATGGTTTCCCAAACCAGTAAAAATACCTGTCGTGAGCTTTATGGAAAAAGATCACGAAGGCAAGAGCCATTGGTTTGATCTAGTGAAAGGTCAGTGGATACAAGGCCTGGTTGCTGTTGAAAAGCAAGAACAAAGACTATATGTCGTGACAATCGAACCCGAACTAGAGCACAATATTCATGATCGTTGGCCAAGAGTTATCAGTGGTTAATTAATACCTCCTTATATAGACTGTTATCGTGAAAAAAATTCTTTCATTACTCTTATTTATCGTATTAATCTTTTTTGTGGTTGCTCCAAGCCTGGTAGAAAAACAGTTTAATCTTATTTCAAAACACACCCCTTTTATAGTTTCAGAAGAAGCACAAAAACTTCATGGGAATTTATTTATTGGTGATTTACATGCTGACAGTACACTTTGGGATCGTAATCTATCAAATCAACATAATTATGGACACATAGATATTCCTCGTTTACAGAAAGGCAATGTGGCATTGCAAATGTTTACCACTGTCTCAAAAGTGCCACAAGGTCTAAATTATGACAGCAATGAGACGTCGGCTAATGACAGTATAACTGTCTTGGCTGTTATACAAGGATGGCCAATTAAAACTTGGAACAATTTAACAGAAAGGGTGATCCACCAAGCAAAAAAAATACAGCACATTGCAAAAAAAGATAGTGATAATTTTATGTTAATTTTATCCCAATCTGATCTTGATAAGTTCATTAATAAAAGAAGATCTAATCCAAACTTAGTAGGTGGATTGATTGGCACCGAAGGGTCTCATGCACTCGAGGGTAATCTAGATAATATTCAACGCCTACACAGTGAAGGTTTTCGAATGATGAGTTTACAGCATTTTTTTGATAATAAATTAGGAGGATCACTGCATGGAACAACTGAACAAGGCTTAACAAAATTTGGACAAGAGGCTATTAAAGAAATGCTCCGTCTTGAAATTATGATCGATCTATCTCACTCTTCTGAAAATGTTGTCAAAGATGTTCTAAATCTCACCACTCAACCGTTATTAATCAGTCACACTGGCTTTAATGGATATTGCCCTTCACCAAGAAATATTGATGACTCTTTGATGAAGGAGATTGCTGCAAGCGGTGGCTTAATAGGAATTGGATATTGGGACGCAGCTGTGTGTGGAAATACCCCTAGAGACGTTGCATCAGCCATCCAGTTTGGCATCAAACTGGTTGGTGCTGAGCACGTTGCTTTAGGCTCTGATTTTGATGGTGCAGTCTTGTCTGGATTTGATACCTCAGAACTTATTGCTCTTACTCATGAATTACTTGAAGCTGGAATTGAGGAGTCAGATATCCGCCTAGTCATGGGAGAAAATTTGTTACATTTCTTTGAGAGAAATTTACCTAAAAAGTAAAATGGGAAAAGAGAAATCTTATCTATTCTTAATCTCTTATGCTGTTTTGTCTTCTCCAATCTTCAGGATCAAGAAAATTACCGCTCCAAATCCCGACTTTATTAGTCATTGCTTCAACCATTTCATTTTCGTAGCGTCTAGAATATTTTAGATAAGCAATGGCCATACCAGATCGAACCATTTCAGATTGCAGATCAAGACCATTAACAAAACAAATACTCAATGTTCTACCGTACCTATCCTTGCCTTCATCAGTACATTCAACCACCTGATTATTAATAAGTTCTTTAAGCTTTGATGTGGCTTTCTTACCACAGGCCCATATTTGTCCATTTAGTTTTTTACAATATTGGGTTTGACCATAATAATAACTCTCAGGTGCATCAATACCGCTAAAACGGATCTTAGTGTTATTGATAGTAATGGTATCACCATCAACAACTTTAGCCTTGCCTGAGATATTAAAGACTAGTGGTTTATTTTCATCTGTGAGTCTTTCATCTCCTAAAGTATCTTCTTTAAAAGCTCGAGGATCTGTCAAAGTAAAATCTTGTGATTGAATTGGAGAAGGTGACGATTGCACTTCTGATGTCGATGTCGGCTCACCAAGCTCTTGAGCAGATATAGTTTGGCTAGTTATGATAAAAAAAACTAAAATTAGTAGCCTTGGATTCATTTTTAATACGACCTCTGAGTAAGATATTTGGCAATAGACCTTGTTAAGTTTTGTGGTATCAGTTTAGACAGAATAGCAAAAAAATTATTCAGTCGACCATTTATTAGCAAACATTTTCCTTTCATAACTGCATCAAACCCTTGCTCAGAAAAAACTTGAGCAAATGCTTCTCCAATTCCTGAAGATGTCCCTGTAATTAATACGGTTTTATTAACATTCTTTGACATATTAACTTCGCATCCAATGATAGCCTAGCACAGCCAAAAGAATACCAATGAGAACTTGGATAGAAATATAGACAGTCAGTTTTAAGAACTCCCCATTTTGTATAAAAACTTGCGATTCAATTGCAAATGCAGAAAAAGTAGTAAAGCCACCCAAACAGCCAATAGTTAGAAAGAGAAAAAGATTTGAGTCAGTGGTAAGTCGCTCTGAAAAGAAGCCTGCTAATACACCAATGAGAAGACAGCCAATAAGATTAACGACCACAGTACCAATTGGAAAAGCAGCAGCACTGTATTTATTTAGATAATCAGTAGCTAGAAACCTCAGTAAGGTGCCGATAAAGCCTCCACCTGCAATTAATAATGATGTTTTTATAAGTTCATTCATTCTATTAATAAATTGATAAATCCTGTCCTAAAGAAACTTTCCCTGAATAGGTAGCCTGAACTTCTTCCATGATCTCCTCTTCTGTTG
>CAUZCF010000056.1:0-6060 GCA_963578425.1 Gammaproteobacteria bacterium
ATTCCATCAGTTGCTTACACAGACCCAGAAGTTGCATGGGTAGGATTAACTGAGAATGAATGCAAAAATCAGAATATAGATTATAAAAAAGGAATATTCCCATGGTCAGCAAGTGGGAGAGCATTAACTATTGCAAGAAATGAAGGGCTAACAAAATTACTCTTTGACCCAAAAACTAAAAGAGTTATTGGTGGAGGAATTGTAGGAACTAACGCAGGAGATTTAATCTCAGAAATAGCTTTAGCGATAGAAATGGATTGCGATGTTAGTGATATTGCTCTGACAATACATCCGCATCCGACTTTATCTGAAACAGTAGCTTTGGCAGCAGAAGTATTTGACGGTACGGTGACTGACCTTTATCTGAAAAATTAAGCTATTGGTTAATTTTATTTAATTGCTTTGAACTCAAGAGATATAGAAGTATTGAAATCAGAATTACTCCTGCACAGAAGTAATTAACTAGGGCTAAATTATTCCCTTGGATCAGCGAAGCAATTACGACATGACCTATGGATATCCCTCCAAGTTGAGAGGCAGGGATTAATACAGAGTATTGACCCGTTTTATCAACATTAGCAACCATTCCCATAAGGAATGGGCCAACAAAATTCCAGGACGTTTGAAATAAGATTGCCCTTATAGTAAATCCATACCAATCCATATCACCTTGAAAACTAATGACTATTATTATTTGTAATATTAATGCAGAGGAAATAGCCACACTTCTGTTGATTTTAGATGCCAAAGCTGAGGCTGCAAGTGGGCCAATAATACTTAATCCGGTGCTTAAAAATAATGCTGTACCAATTTCTTCAGCTGTAAGATTAATATTTAATCCAAAAGGCACTAGGTTATTAAAGAAGGGACCAACACCCATTTGCCAAATAACCATAATAAACAGACCTATGAGCGGAAGTATTAAAATACCTTTTGGTGTTGTTGCTGATGATTCTTGCACATTATTTTTTGCTGAATCTGTGAGTTTACTTACAAATAGCAAGGTAAGAAGGGCAATTAACATTGCCGGGACACACATTCCTGCAATGCCATACTTAGCTATTGTAACCGGAACAATAAGGGCTGTTATTGACCCCATAATCACTTGAGAAGCTACACTGTAGGCGAAATTTTTATCCGGGTTTTTTGTCCTACCAATTGCAGCAACGCCTAGGGCAAATCCAACTCCATGGCCTAATAGACCAGTTAAGAATCTAATTATTACTAAAGTCTGGAAATCTGCTATCAGGCTAGAAATCAGATTGCCAATAATAATTACCCCAAGGCCAAAGTAGGCTATTTTCTGCCATTTAAATCGGCCAATCCAAAAAATTCCCATAAGAGATGAGAGCGACATACCCGCAATTTCTGCGGAAGAGATAAGGTTAGCTTGAGATTGGGAAAAACCTAGTTCGGAAATAATCCCACCTACAAAGAATGGCATACCAAAAACCATGAATACACCTGCACAACCTACTAAGATCGCAGCGATAACTTCTGAATTTTGATCAGTTTGGTTCACAGGTCTTCTCCTTGAATGCACAGTGTTTAGCTATATGACATTTATAGCATAGTGGTTTTCTTGCTAAACATATATATCGACCATGCAGAATTAAATGATGATGAGCGTTCATAAGATAACTGTCAGGAATAATGGACAATAATCCATATTCTACTTTTATCGGGCTATCTCCTTTAGCTAACCCCGTTCTATTAGCCACTCTAAAGACATGGGTATCAACCGCAATTGTGGGTTTGGAAAAAGCCGTGTTCAGTATGACATTGGCTGTTTTTCTGCCAACACCTGGTAATTGTTCCAAAGCTTCTCGATCTTTGGGTACTCTGCCGTTATGTTGTGTGATTAAGCACTCACAGGTTTTTATGATATTTTTTGCTTTATTGTTATAAAGGCCAATGGTTCTAATTTCCTGTTTCAATCCAGTTAAACCTAATTGCAGGACTGCCTTTGGATTATTAGCTAATTTAAATAAATTTTTGGTGGCTTTGTTAACGCTTATATCAGTTGCTTGAGCTGAGAGAATTACTGATATGAGTAATTCAAAATTATTTTTGTATTTAAGCTCGGTTGTTGGTTTTGGGTTAATCTTTGCAAACACTTTGAAGATTTCTTTAGCGACTTTAGTGTCCATGATCTATAGATTGTCTAACTTATTTTCTGACCAGGCTTAGCTCCATGATCAGGCGATAACAGGAATACACCTCCAACATCATCACCCGCAGCTAATAACATACCTTCTGAAACACCAAATCGCATTTTCCTGGGTTCTAGATTAGCAACCACTACAATCAGGCGATTGACTAGATCCTCAGGCTTGTAAACTCCTTTGATCCCAGCAAATATTGTTTTCTCTTCATTACCCAAATCAATGGTGAGCTTAATCAGCTTATCTGCATCGACAACGTCCTCAGCTTTAATCACTCTTGCAACTCTTAGATCTGTTTTTATAAACTCATCAAAATTTATCATTTAAGTTCCTTTTATTTATCTAACATTGCCTCAATAGATTCACTTGTAATTCTTGTAATTAATGGCTTGTAATCATTGATCTCATGATTAGTTAATCGATCATGGATGTTCTGCCATTCTAGATTTTTAACGTTTAAGAATAGCTCACCATTCTTAGCAATATTCGGCATTACTGGTTTTAACATGATCATCAATTTAAAAAATAAATTGATGGCGGTGGTGCAGACTTCTAAAACATGTTCTTTCATTTTTGTATCTTTAATCATTACCCAAGGTTTTTCTTGATCTAAATATTGATTGGCTTGGTCAGCAAGTAGCATTATTTTTCTCATAGCTTGACCGAATTCACGATTTTCATATAGTTCTGAAATCTCATTACTAGCATTCTCAAAATTTTCTAGCAATGATTCATCAATAGTTTTCCCGAGTGTATTGTCAAAATGTTGATTAATAAACTTTGAACATCGGCTGGCTATGTTGATCCATTTACCAACAATGTCAGAATTAACTCTATTTTGAAAATCAATAGTATCAAGATCAAAGTCATCAATTCCTGAGTTGGTTTTATAAGCAAAGTAATATCTTAAATATTCAGGGTTATTATGTTCCAAATATGATCTGGCCTTAATAAAAGTTCGTCTAGATTTTGACATCTTTTCCCCATTCACTGTCAAAAAACCATTTACAAAAATAGCATCAGGTTTTTTTAATCCAGCGCCTTCTAGCACTGCAGGCCAAAAAAGAGCATGAAAATAAATGATATCTTTTCCTATGAAATGAACTAGACGACAATTATCATTATCAGAAAAATAATCTTCGTAGTTAATGCCCGACTCTTTTTTATTTGATAAGTTTTTCAGCGAAGCCAAGTATCCGATAGGTGCATCTAACCAAACATAAAAATATTTTTCATCTTCATCTGGAATCTTAAAGCCAAAATATGGATGATCTCTAGAAATATCCCAATCTTTTAGTCCAATTTGAAACCATTCGTTGAGTTTTGATTTAACTGAGTCATGAATTTGAATTTGATTAATCCAGTTTTCAAGGAAGGATTCAAATTTTTTCAATTTCATAAAATAATGCTCAGATTCTTTTAGAATAGGAGCTTCACCAGATAAAACTGATTTAGGCTCAATTAAATCGGTGGGTTTATAAGTAGCACCACATTTTTCACAACTGTCTCCGTATTGATCTCCGCTTTTACATTGAGGGCAAGTTCCACGAACATAACGATCGGGTAAGAACATTTTTTCTTGCTCATCATATGCTTGCTCAATTGTTTTTTTCTCAATACAATCCGATTGCTTTAATTGTTCAAATATTTCAAGCACTAAAGCTTCATTTTCCTCTGTGTGAGTTGAGTAATAGTTATCAAACTCAATTAAGAAGTCACTAAAATCCTTTGCGTGTTGTTTTGTGTATTGCTCTGCTAATTCATCAGGCTCTACACCCAATTCTTCAGCGCTTAACATAATTGGAGCTCCATGGGCATCGCTGGCACAAACATAAACAATATTTCTTTGCTGCATTTTTTGAAATCTAACCCAAATATCAGCTTGAATATAACCCACCATGTGACCGATATGAATTGGCCCATTTGCATAAGGCAATGCATTAGTTACTAATATATTTTTGTTTGCTTCGTTCAATTATTTATCTGCTTATTTTAGTTTACCCGAATCATTTTCATTAGTAATACAGGCAGAAGAGTTAAATTAGCGATTAATGCAATCATCATAGCGAAGGCTGTGAATACTCCAAAGTATATTGTGGGTATAAAATTGGATAGTCCCAGGATGGAAAAACCAATAACAATAATGATCGAAGTAAAATAGATGGCTTGACCTGTACTCGCATGAGCATTATTAATGGCTTCATCTAATTTGACATTATTCTCAAGTTCCTCTCTAAAACGATGAATATAATGAATTGAATGATCCACACCAATACCAATGCATATTGCTGCGATTGTTATGGTCATAATATCTAATGGAATATGAAGTAAACCCATCAAACCTAGGACAGAAGTGGAAGCAATAATGCTGGGTACAATAGCAATTAGAGAATATTTAAGTGATCTAAAAAGCACTAAAAACATCAGCGTAATTGCTAGGAAGACCACACCAATGGTTAGAATTTGTGAACGAATAAGACTCTCTAGAACATTATTATACAAGACTAGCATACCTGTTAATTTTACTTGAGACGGTTTTAAACCGATGGTTTCAATTAGATCTCTGTTAATTTTTTCTATCAGTTGATTGCGTTGTAATTCAGGGTAAGATTCAAATACTCTAAATGAAATTCTTAATTGATTACCGTCAGCAGATAGGTAAGGATCAAACAACGCTTCTCTAACATCATCCGGTACTTTTTTGTATAGCAAAGAGAGGAAAAAAGTATCAATCTCCTCATCGTCATTCAGTGTTTTTAGAACTTCCATTGTGGTAGAGAAGGAGACAACTTTTCCAGCTTCTTCAAGTGATTCAAGATAGTCATGTATTGAGTCGATGGTCTTTAACCGATAAGAATTATACCAATAACTATCACCGCCTATATCATAGGTTGAAGTTTCATCTTCAAAAAAATCTTCCTCAAAAAATTCTTCATCATCATAATCATTAATAACCACTGGTTGATTATAATCAGGGTCTGCCTCGATGATGATGTCAAGAGGAGTTGTTCCTCCCAGTTGCTTATCAATAACACTTAACCCTTGAAAAATCTCAGTGTCTTCTTTGAAGGCTTTAATAAATTGATTCTCAGCAGTAAGTTTGGTTATCCCATAAGCGCTTACAGTGGCTATTATAAAAAATAAAAGTAAGGTCTCATTTGCTTTTGATGTAGCCACTCTAGCGAACCCTCGAGTTATTTTTTGTGACCAATCTGATGTACTAACTGCTTGGATTTTTTTGAGATTCATCAAAGCAGTTGGAAAAAATAAAAATACCATAACAAAGATAGCACCCATACTTATCAGCATCATCCATCCAAAATCAATCACAGGCCTTATTCCAGCAACCAATAAAGAGCCAAACCCCACCATGGTGGTAATGGTGGTGTATAAACAAGGCTCCCATTTATCTCGCATTGTATTGAAAACTAACCAAGATTGCGGTTGATCAGGATACAAAGTTACTAATTCTCTATATCGTACTGTTAGATGGACTGAAATAGAAAGGCTAAAGATAAGTAGTAGGGCAACGAAATTAGCAGACACAACGGTGACCGGCCAACCAACTAGACCCAGAAATCCAGTCATATTAATTAGCCCTAAAACACAACATGCCATTGAGATAAACATCCACCTTGGATTTTTGAAAATGATTAAAAGAGCAACAATCAGAAAAAGAAGAATAGCTGCACCAAAAATTTGAATGTCCTTTTGGATAAAGTCAATCATATCCACAGTTATCATCGGGACACCACCCAAAAAGATGCCTGCTTTATTTTTATATTGATCCAAAACTGCACGGATTGAGGCAACCATATTCGCATTTTTATTTCTTTCTTGTTTTCTGAAATTCTTAATTTCTTTGCTGATATCATTCAATTCTTTAAGTTCAGAT
>CAUZCF010000057.1:0-5830 GCA_963578425.1 Gammaproteobacteria bacterium
TTTCATCTTCACTCATTACTAAAGATTTACGTTCGGTGCCCATCATGATTTTGTCTTTTGCTTTATCAAGATCATCCATATTCACATAATCTTTATTTGCCCTCGCAGCAAGAAGTGCTGATTCATTAACTAAATTAGCTAAGTCAGCTCCTGAAAATCCTGGGGTGCCTCTAGCAATGATTGAGGGTTTTACATTTTTATCCAGGGGTACTTTTCTCATATGAACTTTAAGAATTTGTTCTCTGCCTCTTACATCTGGAAGAGGTACAACAACTTGTCTATCAAAACGACCAGGTCTAAGTAGTGCAGAATCCAATACATCAGGTCTATTTGTAGCTGCAATTACTATTACGCCTACATTGTCTTCAAAGCCATCCATTTCCACCAGTAACTGATTTAGAGTTTGTTCTCGTTCATCATGACCTCCACCAAGTCCTGCTCCACGTTGTCTTCCTACAGCATCTATTTCATCAATAAATATAATGCATGGTGAATGTGATGTTGCTTCTTGAAACATATCCCTCACTCTAGAGGCTCCAACACCAACAAACATTTCCACAAAGTCAGATCCTGATATTGTAAAAAAGGGAACCTTTGCTTCTCCAGCAATGGCTCTAGCTAATAGTGTTTTTCCTGTGCCTGGAGCACCAACCATTAAAACACCTTTAGGAATTTTACCGCCTAGTTTTTGAAACTTTGATGGGTCTTTTAAAAATTCCACTATTTCCATTACTTCTTCTTTAGCTTCCTCGATACCTGCTACATCTGCAAAAGTAACATCGATTTGATTTTCACCTAAGAGTCTCGCTTTACTTTTACCAAAGGACATAGCACCTTTTCCTCCACCTACCCCGCCTTGCATTTGTCGCATAAAATAAATCCATACACCAATTAGAAGGATAACTGGAAAAGAATTGATCAATAGGCTAACTAGGATATTTTGACTTTTAGGTGGTGTTGCACTAATTCTCACTCCTGATTTACCCAGTTCACCTATAAGTGCAGTATTGTCGGTTTCAGGGTTATAGGTTAAAAATTTTTCTCCATTAATTCTTATGGCTTTAATTAAATTATCTTCAAATATAACTTCACTAATATTTCCAGTTTTTACTAATTCAAGAAAAGATGAGTAATCAATTGTTTTTTGTCTAGTAGAATTTGGTGAAAAAGACTGAAACAGGGTTAACATTACAATCCCCATTACAATCCAAACCATGGCGTTTTTAAAAAAGTTATTCATATATTTGGAGTATACCTAATCTTTGTTCCTATCGCGTACGTTTCTTTACTTTCAGGCCTTGAAGCATTGGGTTTAAAGATATTAACTTCTTTAAACGTTTGATCCAGGTCTTTTTTAAATTCTTCAAATCCAAGCCCAATAAATATTTTAATTACCAATACCCCACTAGATGTAAGACCAATTTTCGAAAATTCAAGTACATTTTTTGCAATTTCATAAAAGGAGAACTGGTCAGTTATATTATTTCCAGTTTTATTGTTGGATATGTCTGACAATATGAGGTCAAATTTACTCTTATTGATTTTGAGTATTTCCTCCTGAATAGATTCACTAGTGAAATCACCCAGAATAAAATGAACACCAGGAATTGGTTTCATCGGCTCAATGTCATTAGCAATAATGTGTTTTAGTTTTGTTTTTTTAAAAACATAATTTGACCAACCACCCGGTGTAGAACCTAAATCAAGAATAGATTTTGGTTTTTTAAGAATTTTATATTTTCTATTTATTTCATCTAACTTAAAGACTGATCTTGAGCGATAACCTAATTTCCTAGATTCACTAAAAAACTTATCTTTGGATTGATTCCTTCGCCAGTGTTGACTCGACATGTTGAAAAACTTTTAAGTGTATTGGATATTTATAATTTGAAATGACTGTGTTTTATCACCAATTGATAATTCAACTAGATCGTCTGTTGACTTACCAATTAGTGATCTTGACAATGGTGCTTTATAAGATATACGTCCCTCATCAATATCCGCTTCGTCTTCCCCTACAATTTTATATTTAATTTCTTGCTCATTGTCTAGATCAATAATAGTAACTGTTGACCCAAAGACAACCTTTCCAGAGACGTTTAATTTTGTTATATCAATTATTTCAGCAGTAGATAATTTTGATTCAATGTCATTAATTCTGCCTTCTATAAAACTTTGTCGTTCTTTAGCTGCATGGTATTCAGCATTCTCTTTAAGATCGCCAAACTCTCTTGCTGTAGCAATAGCTATAATTATTTCAGGTCGATCTTTAGATTTAAGAGTTTTTAATTCTTTGCGAAGTAAATGTTGACCTGTAACTGTCATTACATGTTTATCCATTAGATTAATTCTAAAGGTTCTGTAATTTATTTACAGTTATTGTGTCAAGAAAATCAAATGACTCTATAGTTGCAGCTGCGGCCTCTAAGCTTGTGTAATAGGTTATATTAGCAATAACAGCTTCTGCGCGAATTGAAAAAGATTCTTCTATTGATTGTTTACCCTCTGTGGTATTTATAATTAAGTCAATCTTCTTACTTTTAATAAGATCGACAATATGAGGCTGACCTTCATGAACTTTATTGATATAAGCACACTTTATCCCATTATTTTTTAGAAATTCTGAGGTACCTTTGGTTGCTATTATTTCAAAATTATTCTGAGATAGGAAATCAGCCACTTGTATCAATTTATTGGTTTTATCAGGCTCTCTTACTGAAATAAACACATTACCCTTGTTAGGAATCACAACTCCAGCTGCGTATTGAGATTTAATATAGGCTTCACCAAAAGTTTCTCCTATGCCCATTACTTCACCAGTAGATTTCATTTCAGGTCCTAGTATAGGATCAGCATCTGGGAATTTGTTAAATGGAAAGACAGGTCCTTTTACTGAAAAAAAACTAGGTTTATATGAATAATTAATTTGCTGTTCTTTAAGAGGAATGCCGATCATTGTTCTTGCTGCTATTTTAGCTAATTGGTTACCTGTTGCTTTAGAAACAAACGGGACAGTTCTTGAAGCTCTTGGATTCACTTCCAAAACAAATATTTTATTTTTTCTTATAGCAAATTGGGCATTAACAAGGCCAATAACGTTCAGTTTTTTTGTAAATTGAATCATTTGTTTGACTATTTCATCTTGTAAGCTATCCGAGAGGCTAAATGCTGGTATTGAACAGGATGAGTCTCCCGAATGAACACCAGCTTGTTCTATGTGTTCCATAATTCCACCAATTAGAACATCTTCACCGTCTGAGACTGCATCAACATCAACTTCAATGGCTTTATTTAGAAAGTGATCTAATAACACCGGTGATTCATTTGATACTTTAACGGCTTCTCTCATGTAGGTTGCTAATTCTTCATCGTTATATACTATTTCCATTGCCCTGCCACCCAAAACATAAGAAGGCCTTACAACCAATGGGTATTTTACTTTTTTTGCATTAGCCAGTGCTTGTTTTAAATTAGTTGCCACTTCATTGTAAGGTTGTCTTAGATTTAGTTCGCTAACCAGTTCTTTAAATAATTCTCTATCCTCTGCAATGTCAATAGATGAAGGTTGCGTACCGATAATTGGAGCACCAGCTAATTTAAGCGATTTTGCAAGTTTTAAGGGTGTTTGTCCTCCAAATTGAATAATAATTCCCTCAGGTTGTTCAACTTCAATGATTGCCATTACGTCTTCAAATGTTAAAGGTTCAAAATAAAGTCTATCTGAGGTGTCATAGTCAGTTGAGACAGTTTCAGGATTACAATTGATCATGATTGATTCATACCCTGCCTCGGAAATAGCCATGGCAGCATGTACACAGCAATAATCAAATTCAATACCTTGACCAATTCTATTAGGGCCACCACCTAGAATTATAATTTTTTTATTAGTCGTTGGTCTTGATTCACACTCATCATCATAAGTTGAATAAAGGTAAGCAGTGGAAGTTTCAAATTCACCAGCACATGTGTCCACTCTTTTGAACACTGGTTTAAGATCAGCTTCTATTCTTTTTTTATATACTTCATGCTCATCAGTTGAACATAGGGTTGCTATTCTTGAATCTGAGAATCCCATTTTTTTCAATTGTCTTAGAAAATCTTTATCTAACGTATCAATGGTTTGTTTTTTTATTTCTTTTTCTAAATCAATAATTTCTTTAATATATGAAAGAAACCAAGGATCAATTTTTGTAAGGTTAAAGACTTGATTTATTGAATAACCTTCCCTGAAGGCTTGTCCTATGTAGAATAAACGCTCAGGACTTGGTCTTTGAACCATTTGCTCAAAGTTATTCCCAACGTCCATATCTGTAAAACCGTCATGGTTTGATTCCAAGCTCCTTATGGCTTTTTGCAATGATTCTTGAAAATTTCTACCAATAGCCATTGCTTCACCAACAGATTTCATTTGTGTTGTTAATGTTGAATTTGCTTTTGGAAACTTTTCAAAAGTAAATTTTGGTATTTTTGTAACAACGTAATCAATAGTAGGCTCAAAAGATGCTGGGGTTGAACCACCTGTAATGTCATTTTTTAATTCATCTAATGTAAATCCAATAGCTAATTTTGCAGCAATTTTGGCAATTGGAAATCCTGTTGCTTTGGAAGCTAATGCTGATGATCTAGAAACTCTTGGATTCATTTCAATGACAATCATTTTCCCGTTTTCAGGATTCACTGCAAATTGAACATTTGATCCACCGGTATCTACACCTATCTTTCTGAGTATTGCGATTGAGTGATTTCGCATAATTTGAAATTCTTTATCGGTTAATGTTTGAGCCGGAGCAACTGTTATAGAATCTCCAGTATGAACTCCCATAGGATCTACATTTTCTATAGAACAAACGATAATAGCATTATCATTTTTATCTCTGACAACTTCCATTTCGTATTCTTTCCACCCCAATAACGATTCTTCAACCAACACTTCATTGGTTGGTGATAGTTCTAACCCTCTATTAACAATAGTTGTGAACTCATTTTCATCATTGGCAATACCACCGCCACTCCCACCAAGTGTAAATGAGGGTCTAATGATCACTGGATATTTAAATAACGTTGCTATTTCTAATGCTTCATTAAGATTATTAGCTAGCCCAGATTTAGCGACATCAATATTTATATCTTGCATGGCTTGTTTGAATAATTCTCTATCTTCAGCTGTATCTATAGCTATCTTAGATGCACCTATAAGCTCTACATTATGTTCTTCTAAGATACCTCTAGATGCTAGATCAAGAGCTGTATTCAGGCCTGTTTGACCTCCCATAGTAGGTAAAAGAGCATTTGGTTTTTCATTTATTATAATTTTCTCAATTGTTTTCCAATTAATTGGTTCGATGTAAGTTGAGTCAGCACTGTCTGGATCAGTCATAATTGTTGCTGGGTTAGAGTTTACTAAAATTACTCGATAGCCTTCTTCTTTTAAGGCTTTACAAGCTTGTGTCCCTGAGTAGTCAAATTCACATGCTTGACCAATAATTATAGGACCTGCCCCGATTATGAGAATTGATTCTATATCTTTTCGTTTAGGCATCTTTCATTAAGTTTGAAAATTTTATAAATAAGGGGTTAATATCATGAGGACCAGGTGATGCTTCAGGGTGGCCTTGAAAACCAAAGGCATTTGAGTTTCTTATTGCAATACCCTGAATAGAATCATCAAACAATGACCGATGAGTAATTGATATTTCTTCTGGCAAGTTATTTTCATCAACTGTAAAACCATGATTCTGACTCGTAATAAAAACTTCCTTTGTTTTTAGGTCTTGCACAGGATGATTGGCACCGTGATGACCAAATTTCATTTTTTTTGTTTTAGCTCCTG
>CAUZCF010000058.1:0-5815 GCA_963578425.1 Gammaproteobacteria bacterium
TCCTAATTTTGGGGTTAATTTGGGTGGTGGGACGTTTCTACTTGAAAAACACTTCAAGTATTGTAGAAATTTCAGAAGCCTTGTTTCCGATCTTATTACTTATATTTATATTTAGATCATTTATTTATGAACCTTTTAGAATTCCCTCAGGCTCAATGATGCCAACCCTGGTAAAAGGAGATTTTATTATTGTCAAAAAATTTGCCTATGACTTAAGACTACCGGTGTTAGGTAAATCAATTCTTGCCATCAATGAACCTGTAAGAGGAGATGTGGTGGTGTTTGATTTCCCTTGCGATACTTCCATTAAATACATTAAACGTTTAATTGGTTTGCCGGGTGATGAGATTATTTATAAAAACAAACAGTTAACAGTCAATGGGTTATCAGTAAAAAGTAAGTATGAATCAGTTTATAAAAACCCCAAACAATATGGCTCCCATGTCTATCTAGAAACATTAGATGATAGAGACCACAGCCTATTACTTATTCCTTCTAGAAGAGGAAGAGAAGGGACCTTTACTGTACCTGAGGGGCATTTCTTTTTTATGGGTGATAATCGTGATAACAGTACAGATAGCAGATTTGATTGCCCTGGTTTAGTTCCCAGAGACCACATTGTGGGTGCAGCCACTAGAATATGGTTTAACTGGGATTTTAATTCCTTCCCTG
The DNA here is from genome assembly GCA_963578425.1 of Gammaproteobacteria bacterium. GTDB lineage: Bacteria > Pseudomonadota > Gammaproteobacteria > Steroidobacterales > UBA11654 > CACPJA01. The sequence goes on from CAUZCF010000058.1 coordinate 673, forward strand.
AATGGAATAGAGTTGGTGATAAGATTGATTAATCTACCCCAGTATTTTGGATAGACAATCAAAACAACAATGGTGCAAGAGTACTCTTGGCTATGATTTCAACGATAATTCATTATTAGACCTGGCTTTGACCCACAGAAGCCACTCTAAAGACAATAATGAACGATTAGAATTTTTAGGCGATGCCGTCCTAGATTTGATCTTGAGCGATACCTTATATCAAGGATACTCATTAATGGATGAAGGCAATTTAAGTCGCATGCGTGCCTCAATAGTTAACGAAAAATCTTTATCACTGGTGGCCAGTCAATTACTCATTAATGAACATTTAATATTAGGGCCAGGGGAAATGACTTCAGGAGGAAGTCAAAGGGATTCAATTCTAGCCAACACCTTGGAAGCTATCTTGGGCGCTGTCTTTGTTGACGGAGGTTATCATTCAGTTGAAACCATCATTCTCAAAATATTCAAAGACAACATTAATGCAATTGACCCTGAATCAGACTACAAAGATAGTAAAAGTCAATTACAAGAATTGTTACAACAACAGCAAAAAGATTTACCTCAATATCAATTAATAGAGACCACTGGCGATAAACACGACCAAGAGTTTTTGATTGAGTGTGTTATTGACAATGGCAATATTATTACCACAGCAACTGCTAAAAACATTAAGACCGCAGAACAAAAGGCTGCCTCTAAGGCCTTGAAAAAACTCATCAATGACTAAGAAGGTTAAGAAAAGTGGTTATGTTGCTGTTCTTGGAAGACCAAATGTTGGCAAATCAACTCTAGTTAATGCACTGGTGGGTGAGAAAGTCTCAATAGTAACTTCAAAACCTCAAACCACACAATTAAACATTTTGGGCATTTTGCATAATAGAGAATCACAAATCGTTTTTATTGATACTCCAGGGTTGTTGTCTGAAAGACAAATGAAATATAATTCAAAAGCACTCAATAGAGAGGCTGTGAATGCTTTGTCACAGGCAGATCTAGTGTTAATGGTGGTCGAAGCAAATATCTGGAAAAGAGCTGATGACTACATCCTTGAACACCTCAAGGAAATCAACTCTAATGCAATATTAACGGTCAATAAGGTGGATCGATTTAAAAATAAAAACAGCATCCTTGATTTTCTAAAAGATCATTCAAATAACAGTCAGATTATTGAAACGGTTCCTGTGTCAGCTCTTTATAATAAAAATCTTTCTCGCCTTACCACAGTTATTGAAAGACACTTACCGATTCAAACACCTAAATATAAAGAAGGCATGATTACTGATAAGGACACAGATTTTCGTATAACGGAGATCATGCGTGAACGATTAATGCATCATCTAAGAGATGAATTACCTTATAGTGTTGAGTGTCAATTGGATCATTTTGATGATAAGAAAAAGATTGTAATGATTGACCTAATGATTAAAACGCAAAAACCTGCCCATAAAAAAATTATCATAGGTAAAGCCGGTCAATTGCTAAAGGTAATTGCTACGGAAGCACGCTTAGAAATAGAAAATCTTCTTAACAAGAAAGTTTTTCTAAGCACTCAAGTAAGATCAATTAAAAAAGGTAAATCCCTAAGGGTATGATGTCTAATCAAATCATTGAGAACGAACCTGCCTACCTAATGCACCAACGCCCCTTCTCAGAGAGTAGCCAAATTATTAATCTATTTTCTCGTCATTATGGGCGTGTTGATCTGATAGCAAAAGGATCGAAAAGACCTAAGTCTAAGTTTAAGTCATTTTTGCAACCGTTTACGCCAATTTTGGTTTCATGGTCAGGTCGGTCTCAATTAAAGACGTTGAGAAGTATTGATATAAATATAAAACAAAAAACAACTCTGCCGAATAAACAGTTAATGTCAGCTTTTTATTTAAATGAGCTGATTCTCTCTCTTTTAACCACCACTGACCCTTACCCGGAACTTTTTGATTGCTACGCTTTAACCATCGATAAGCTAAGTGATGTTGATTGCAGTGAAGCAGTGCTAAGAACCTTTGAAATAAACCTACTGAGTCAAATAGGCTATGCCATTAACTTTCAAACAGAAGCCATGTCTTCTAATGACATAGATACTGAGCAAGTTTATCGGTTTGTTGTTGAGGAGGGTTTTATACGTTCTAACACAAAAAACCCTCATCATTCTTTTATCAAAGGCTCAATTATTAAAGCAATAGAGAGAGGGGATTACTCAACCTCTAAGGTTTTAAAAGCTGCTAAGGGGATTACTAGGAAATCTATAAAATATCATTTATCAGGCAAAGAGCTCAATACCAAGAAAGTCTTCAGATCAATTAATAAATACAATTAAAGGCTTAAAGCTTTCTAACGATGATCGTCCCGAACTGAACCTGATTAAAATCCTCACATTCAATTCTGTCTAAAGTTGAAGTAACCAAATCAATCATCCTCTGACTATTTCCACAAACTATTTCTAGAGGTATTTGATCTTGGTTGAGTAAAACAAAGTTTTCCACTTTTAAGTCAACATCACTATGTTTTATACCGTGAAGATCTAACGTTTTTAATTTCAATAGAGAATCTCCTCCAATCCAATAACAATTAATGATATGTTAATGTCGTAAATTAAAAAAACCAATGAGTAAAAATAAGAAAAGTAAATCACCGGTTACCGGTCAAGAGTATCAAGCTAGTTCTGAACCACGATACACAGGTATACCTAGCTTTATGAGAAGCCCAATAGCCACATCCTTGGATGAATTAAATATTGCTTTAGTTGGGGTTCCCTATGATGGGGGAGTAACCAATCGAGCAGGCGCTAGACATGGGCCTCGTGAGATGAGAAATCAATCGAGCTTGATGAGAGGTTATCATCATGTCACCAGAGTCAACCCCTTTGAACAGGCAAGTATTGCCGATGTGGGCGATGTCATCTTTTCAGAACAATTTAACCATCAAGCGGTGGTGGATGATATCACCAATTTTTTCAGCTTAATCAAAAAAGCCGGCGTAATACCTCTCAGTGCTGGCGGGGATCACTCCATTACTTATCCAATCTTTCGTGGTATAGCAAAAGACAGCCCCATAGGCATGATTCATATTGATGCTCATACTGACACCTGGGGCGAGATATGGGGCAACAAGTTTCATCATGGCTCTCCTTTTCGATTAGCTGTTGAGGACGGTCTATTAGATCCTAAGAGAACCATTCAAATAGGCATAAGGGGAGCTCAAAATTTTCTAGACGGCATTGATTTCTCCTTGTCCTCAGGAATGCGAGTGGTTTTTATTGAAGAATTTAATGAGATGGGTGTAAAAAAAGTAATAGAAGAGGCTAGACAAGTTGTTGGTGATGGGCCAGTTTACCTCTCTTTTGATGTTGATGGTCTTGACCCAGTCTATGCACCAGGAACGGGCACACCCGAAGTCGGGGGTATAACGACTCTTGAAGCGCAACAATTCTTAAGAGGCTTAATGGGGCTTAATTTTGTTGGTGGGGATGTAGTTGAAGTTGCTCCTCCTTTTGATCCAACCGGCAATACAGCATTAGTCGGAGCAACGATTATGTATGAGATTTTGTGTTTGTTTGCAGACCGATTCAAAGATTAATCGTTAATACATTGAGTAAACAAATAGAATGCATTTCTAATCCTTTTCGTTCAGAGTCTAAGCTTAACGCTGAGAGTAATAGCCAAGCTTATCATTTCCATAAAACTCTCCCAGGTTATAAACCCACCCCATTGGTCAGTTTAAAAAACCTTTCCAATCAACTAGGCATCCAGAAAATTTTAGTCAAAGATGAAAGTCAGCGACTAGGATTAAATGCTTTTAAGGTGTTGGGTGCAAGCTATGCAATGGCTTTGGAAATTCAAAGAATGCTTGGTTTTATAGACACTCCACTGACTTACGAGACTATAAAAAAAGAACACCAGGTCATTAAAAAGATGACTTTTGTTACTGCAACCGATGGTAACCATGGAAGGGCTGTGGCTTGGTCTGCCAAACATTTTGGATGCAAGGCAGTGGTGTATATGCCTGAGGGTTCCTCTGGCTTTCGTCTACAAGCAATACAGCAACTTCATGCTGATACTGAGATCACTGATGTTAATTACGATGAAACTGTCAAGTATGCTGAATCACAGGCATTAAAGAATAACTGGATTTTATTACAAGATTCATCATGGCCTGGATATGTGGATGTGGCAAAACACATTATGATGGGGTACACAACCATGGTTGAAGAATTCATTGAGCAAGCATCGGATTGGCCCACTCACGTTATTGCTCAAGCAGGAGTTGGATCATTTGCGGCCTCAATGTTCGCTTGTTTCTCACAAACAAACAAGGCAAAACCAAAATTAATACTGTTAGAACCTACCGGTGCTGCTTGTTTTTTTAATTCGATAAAAGTCGGTGATCGACAACCGCATTTAACCCAGGAATTGAATACCATCATGGCAGGACTTTCGTGTGGATTACCAAGTGTTCTTGCTTGGGATATTATTACCCAAGTAACTGATATTTTTGCTGTTTGTGATGATGAATTAGCTTTCCAAGGCATGCGATTGTTCGCAAATCCTAATCAAGGCGATCCTTTAATTATTTCTGGTGAGAGTGGGGCGGTGCCACTCGGTTTTATTCATGAGATCTGTACCAATAAACGATACACTGCCATGAAAAATCTCCTTGAAATTGATAGTGCATCGACAGTATTAATGTTTTCCACAGAAGGTGATACTGACCCGGAGTTATACGCTAAGATTCTTCGATAAGGATAAAAGAATTAAGTAAATCTAATAAAGTTCCATAATCATACATCGAGCCGACCCACCTCCATATTTTTCAATGGTTTTAAGGTTAGAATATATAATCTTGGTGAAGTGCTCATTTAAAACGTTAAGTTGTGAAGAATCATAACCCTCAAAAGACGAAGTTGACATGATTAGATTCAGGTTATTATTAGTGTCTTTGATTTCGATACAGTTGCCACAAAAATCTAATAATTGTTGACTAGAAATTTCCAGTATTCGATGAGTATGAGACAGTTCATTAATAACATTATTAGCTCCAATTTTTATCGCTTCACTACAAACCACAGCTAATTCTGTTCCAATGTACATCATCACATCACTGTGATAAATGGGGTTACCTGAATGACTCTGAGTTTCAAAAA
>CAUZCF010000059.1:0-5814 GCA_963578425.1 Gammaproteobacteria bacterium
TATCCGGTGATTCTTGATCCTGGGTCAATTCCTAAGACTTTCATTAAAAATAAGTGTCCATTTAGTTAATATTTTTGAGGATATCCTCGTGTACTTCAGCATTAGAGTGAACCGACTGTACATCATCAAGATCTTCTAACATATCTAATAACTTAAATAATGATTCTAAGTTGCTCTTATCGATAAGAACTTCGTTTGATGCCTTCATTGTAATTTCACTAATATTAAAAAGGATATCTTCATTATTTAGTGCGTCCTTGATATCCATGAAAGATGAGGGACTTGTAACAATATCAATAGAATCATCATCATTAATTTCAATATCTTCTGCACCAGTTTCTATGGCAATTTCCATAATATTATCTGGGTCTTTAACATTGCTAAGACTCAACAATCCAATCTGTTGAAAAATATAAGCAACAGAGCCTTCAGTGCCAAGATTACCTCCAAATTTAGTTAAAGCATGTCTGACTTCTGCAACAGTTCTATTTCTATTATCAGTTAAACATTCGATAAGAATAGCAACTCCTCCAGGTCCATATCCTTCATAAGTAACCTCTTCAAGATTTGATCCCTCACCTTCTCCTGAACCTTTGACAATCGCTCGATCAATATTGTCTTTTGGCATACTTTGAGACTTAGCTTTATCTACTGCTGCTCTTAGCCTTGGGTTAGAATCTTGATCCCCCCCACCGATACGGGCAGCGACTGTGATTTCATTAATAAGCTTTGTAAAAAGTTTACCTCTTTTCTTATCTTGTCGGCCTTTCCTATGTTGGATGTTAGCCCATTTACTGTGTCCTGCCATGCTTGACTAATTTATATTTGGTGAGAGTATGAAGTAATTATATGATAAAGAAGATAATGTGTAAGCAATAAGGTAAGTATTTTAAAAATGAAAAAAATAATTTTAATTCTCTCAATTATTTTCTCTGCACAAACACACAGTGACGATTTATTCGATAATCTTTTATCTAATCTTGGTGCTCCTCTTTCTGAAATAGGTTTCAACAAAAAATTAACCAGAAGTAGTGATGGTGTTGAAATCGTTTATTATGAAAAAGGGACCGGTAATAAAACGTTATTATTTATCCATGGCTATGGATGTAATAGCAAATACTGGTGGGCTCAATTACAACATTTTTCCAAAAACTATAGAGTAATTTCAATTGATATAGGCGGCCACGGTGAGTCTGGAACCAATAGAAATGATTACACAATGGCTAATTTTGGAGGTGATGTTGTTGCCGTGATGAATGAAGAAAATATAAAACAATCATACCTAATCGGACATTCCATGGGTGGTCCTGTAGCTCTTGAAGCAGCCGTGGTCCTTCAAGATAGAGTAACAGCAATCATTGGAGTGGATACTTTTCATAACATAGCTAAAGGTCCAGCTAGTCCATTTGTAAAGCTTATGGTAAATACTATGTTCAGATTTAGACAAAGTTCGTCAACAAATGACGCTGTGACAAAACAATTTAGAGAAGATGCAAATTTAGATCTAAAAAACTGGGTAAGTCAAAAGGCAGAGACGACAGATCCAAGAGCCTCAAGAGGTTCTCTCTCATCGATTATTGCTATGGATTATCCAACACAGTTAAAGAAAATTAATGTGCCAATAATCACGTTGAATTCGAGATTTTGGATGGATACTGAAGTTGAGGAAGGCCATAAGGAATATTCGAAATATGAAGTAAGCTTCATAGATGAGGTAGGACATTATGTCATGATGGAAAAACCCACTTACTTTAATAAGTGGCTTGATGGTGTCTTAGACGAAAGAACTATTAACTAAGAGAATCTATATATTCAGCACAAGTTTTGCTATCAATAACTTCGGCATAACGTCTTGATATATCTCTAAGATTATCTTGATGTGGTCTTTCTTCAACATCACCAACACAGTCTTCAGGAACAAACACTCTAAAGCCATGAGAAAAAGCGTCTATCACTGTTGCCCTTACACAACCACTGGTTACACAACCAGTAATAATTACAGTATCAACATTTTCTTTGTGTAAAAAAGTTGTTAGTGGTGTTAAAAAGAACATTGAGGGGGCATTTTTACAAAAGTTAAAATCATAGTCAGGATCATATATTCTTGGATCCATTGCTGTACATGGGTGTCCATGGTAAAACTCATCTCTAACGGCCTTGACCTTCCATAGTGGCATATCTTTTAGACTGTCATAAGCTGTATAACAAGAGGCGATAGGTATATTCTTTAATCTAGCTAGTTTTAATAGCTCTGAAATTTTATTTGTGGCCTTATCAACCATTGGCATGTCACCATTTGGAAACTTTGGGTCAGTGAAAGCTAACTGAAGGTCTACGATTAAAATAGCCGGCTTTTTACCAAAATCTATTGTTTCTGAGGAATATCCCTTTATTTCATACTCTTTAGTCATAAAAGTCCTTATTGATTAGAATCTAACTGAATTAGAGAATAAGAGTATAAACCTATATTATTTTTTATAATAATGAATCTCTTAATCGCCTTAATTAAATTATCACTAAAATTACCTATTATTTAATGTTATACATTATTTTTAGTTTATATCTATATGTTTTATATATAGTTATTATATATGATATATTGTTATATAATAGGCAGTTTTTCAATACTTTCCTGTGTTTTATTTGTTTTTATTCGCTTCACACAGCGAGTTAATAAATTCAACTAAAACCTAAATAAACAACTGAAATAAACTAGTTATTAGTATTTATTAAGTATTTTTAAAAAAAAGACTAAATAATTCTTTCTTTTTTTAGTACTTATACCGAGGAATCTAAAAAGAATGTCTATTTATAACAAATCTTAAACCCCCTACTCTGTCTGAAAGGTCTATTTATACTGATCTTTTTTCATTATTTAGGGTTAAATTATAAAATTAACTGAAAAAATTACTTTTTACCTAGATATATTCATAAGTTATTGATATATATACTTATATAATAATTTCTTTCAAAAGTTCGAAATATCTCTCCATTTTTATACCTCTAGAGCCTTTGATAAGAATCACAGAGTTATTTTTTAGAATATTTTCAAGAACCTCCCTTGGGGGATTAGCTCTTCGATCAAGATGATAAATAAAACTACTCTCTTTAGCTCGCGTATTTGCTTGATAGGAGATTTTGAATCGATCCCCTACTAATATCAATAACTTCAATTTATCTATGGTCATCAATTCATTTAGAATAATTGTATGTTCCAATTCTGATGATTGGCCTAATTCATACATATCACCCAAAAATATTATTTGGCTATCTGGGTAACTTGCATTTGTCTTGAGTTCATTTATTGCTGACATCATTGAAGTGGGGTTGGCGTTATAAGTATCATTAATCAAAATATGATTACCTAACTTTGAGCAATAAAAACGATTCTTCTGTGGTGACACAAAACCATCAAGTTTTTGTATTACCTGTTCTGAACTTCCCCACTCTTTCAATAATCCTATTGATATAACAGCGTTTGAACAATTATGCTTAATACCCAAGTTCAATGAATAATTTAACCTTTCACTTTCAGATTTAGTGTCTTTTTTTATCATGCTAATATGATATGAATCTAAATTAGATTTGTTTGTCTCTGCACTAAATAACCAAGAATATTTTAATGACAACTCACCCTCGTCGTTGGCTTGATAAATATTAATTTTATTCTGATCAGGATCTTGCTTACTAAAAGATTTAGATAAATTATTAAATACCCCTTCAATTAATAAACCCTTTGTTTTAAGTGCTTCCAGAAGCTTTAACTTTGTTTTTAGTATATTCTCCTCACTGCCAAAAATACCTATATGGCTATTATTAAGATTAGTAATAACCAATGCATCAAACCATAAATACTGAACAATAAGATCAAAATCACCTGCCTTTCTTGCACCACATTCAACAATTAAGTTCTCAGTATCTTTATCTATTTTTAAAACTGTATAAGCAATACCAAATTCATTATTCTCATTATCTTTTGTTACGACTGTATTCTGATGATCAAGCAAAGACCCTATCATTTCTTTCACAGTTGTTTTCCCATTGCTGCCTGTGATTGCCAAGGTCCTTGGCTTTACTTTGTTCAATTGATATTGAGCTAATTTGAGTAATGCTAAATAAGTATCATCGACAACAATTGTCCTACCTGGAATTTCTGGATCGTCTGTTATAACAGCACAACATCCTTTGGATAAAACTTCTGAACAAAAAACATTTCCATCAAATTTCTCTCCGTGTAGAGCGATGAAAACTGAGTTCTGTTGTGTGTTTCTTGAATCAACTACAAGAGATCTGAAGGTAGTATTTTCTCCCATCAACTGCCCATCAACAACTTGTGCTAATTTCTCTAAATCATCAATATCTATAAGTTTAAACAATGCATCCCTTTTCTAATTGGTGCCCCGAAGAGGATTCGAACCTCTGACCCCCGGATTAGGAATCCGATGCTCTATCCTGCTGAGCTACCGGGGCATTTCAATCAACTTTTATAAAAAAATAATTATAGTCAATTTAATGCATAATTATCCCAATAGTGGACAAATAAAAAAATAAATAAGTAGTGACTCAGAAAATTCATAATCATCTCCTAAAGTTAAGTACAGCTCATTGCAAACCATTAGCATCAATAATAAAAGCCAATGGGCCTATAAATATTGAGATCCCAACAGATATAGAATTATTTGATTGTCTTGCACAAACAGTGGTTGAACAACAGCTATCATATAAAGCAGCAAAAAGTATTTGGAATAAAATTAAAATTAGTTCAGAAGAAAGAAACATTGAACTGATTGACTATTTTGATACTAAATATATAGCTGATATCAGAAAAGATGGTTTATCTGAAAATAAAATTAAAGCAATTCTTGGTGCAAAAGAAGCAGTTAGTGTGGGTGAAATTACACTCAAAGGACTATCTGAAATGAATGATATAGAATTCAAAGCATCTATTACAGGTCTATGGGGATTTGGTGATTGGTCTGCTGAAATGATTGCAATCTTTTATCTTGGAAGGACTAATGTCTGGTCAGAAAAAGATTTAATCTTGAATAAAGGAATCAATCAAATTTGTGAACAATGTGAATTAACTCCACATGAACTTCTAGAAATTATTGATCCCTATCAATCATATTTGGCTCTTCACATCTGGAGATACAAAGATTAAAAATAAAGTAATCTAAGGTTTAGTAAAAACAAGAGAAGCGTTGGTGCCTCCAAAACCAAAACTATTAGACATTACAGTATTCAAACCAATGCCCTCTTCCATAGCTGTCACAATTGGTACACCCTTTGCACCTTCATCAAGATTGTCAATATTTGCAGAAGCTGCAATAAAGTCTGAATCAAGCATTAAAAGTGTGTAAATTGCTTCATGGACGCCAGCCACTCCTAATGAATGCCCCGTAAGGGATTTCGTTGAAGTGAGTTTAGGTATATCCTCACCAAAAGTTTCCTTAATTGCCTCAAGTTCTCTACTATCACCAACCGGTGTGCTTGTCCCATGAGTATTTAAATAATCAATTTTACCAATATTCTGCATGGACTGCTGCATACATCTAACAGCTCCTTCTCCAGAGGGTTGAACCATATCAAAGCCATCTGAAGTCGCGCCATAACCAACTAGCTCAGCATAAATCTTTGCACCTCTTGAAAGAGCATGTTCATATTCTTCAACCACCACAACACCGCCGCCGCCAGAAATAACAAAGCCGTCTCGATCATTATCAAAAGGTCTTGAAGCACATTCAGGCGTCTCATTGTAATTTGATGACAAAGCTTTCATTCCATCAAAGAATGAAGCTAAAACCCAATGGACTT
>CAUZCF010000060.1:0-5813 GCA_963578425.1 Gammaproteobacteria bacterium
CCTTAATTCTTTCAAGAAACCCATGCACAAAATGGATACGGAACTGTTCGCCCTCTGAAATGATTTCAAGACCTGATTTTTCTTGTTCTTCAATCCAAAGCATTGCAGATTCTTTTTGTTTTTCCCATAGTTCATTCTCGGAAACTTTCCATTTTGGCCAAAGGGTTTCAGTTTCAGCTAGCCAGCCATGTTTTGGTAAGCTGCCTGCGGTGGTGGCTTTAAATTTTTTTGCCATTTTTTTTATTAACTTGTTAAACTCCAAACACTTTAAAGTGACTTTTCTTAAAAACAAAGCAATATAAGCAAATCAGTACAACAATAATTTATAGCAATGGGTATTCGATGTGGCATAGTGGGTCTTCCTAATGTGGGAAAATCAACCCTATTTAATCTCTTATCAGATGGCTCTGCAGAAGTCGCTAATTATCCTTTTTGTACCATTGAGCCTAATATTGGCATAGTCACAGTTCCAGATGAAAGATTGGATCAATTAGCAACAATTACAAATCCAGAAGAAATTATTCCTTCAGTCATTGAATTTGTGGATATTGCAGGATTAGTTCAAGGTGCTTCAGAGGGTGAGGGCTTGGGGAATAAATTTTTAGCTAATATCAGAGAAACAGACGCTATCATCCACGTTATACGTTGCTTTGAAGACAAGAATATTACTCATGTGTCGGATGTGATTAATCCTTTGGATGATCTTGAAATCATTAATACCGAATTATTATTAGCAGATATTCAAACACTTGACCGAAATCTACTTCGAGCTGAAAAGCAATCCAAGACAGGAGATAAGATTCAATTGGCTAAAAAAGCTTTTTTAACTGATCTTTTAGATCATTTGAATGCTAATCAGCCTGCCAGATCTTTTAAAATCAGTGACGATCAAAATCAATGGATGAAAGAACTGTGCTTACTGTCAGCAAAACCAATGTTATTTGTAGCCAATATTGACGAAGCTTCAATTTCAGATATTAGTCCATATTTAGGACAATTGGAGAAATATGTAGGTCAAACTGAAGATACTGAGATTATTTCACTTTGCATTGCTTTAGAGTCTGAAATAGTAAAATTAGATACAAACGACAAGGACGAATTTCTAAAAGAACTTAATCTCAATGAGCCAGCAATCAATAAATTAATTAGGTCATCTTATAGTTTATTGGATCTTCAAACCTTCTTTACAGCTGGACCTAAGGAAGTAAGATCTTGGTCAATTAAAAGGCATTCAAATGCTCCTCAAGCTGCTGGGGTCATTCATACTGATTTTGAAAGAGGATTCATAAAAGCTGAAGTTATCTCGTTTGATGATTACATCAAGTATGAAGGAGAAAATGGCTCAAAATCAAAGGGTAAGTTAAGACTTGAAGGTAAAGATTATATTGTGAAGGAAGGAGACGTGATTTACTTCAGATTCAATGTTTAGTTAATCTCTGCTTAGATCTGCCATCGCATCAATGATTTCATTGTAGTTTTCATAAAATTCTTTAGATTCACCATCAGCTGTCGTATTCGGTGTTTTGACATCATCTAGTAAACCTATTTTTTCCAGAAAACGTGAAATTATTAAGAAACTTTCTACATCGTTACCATCAAATCGTCCCAAGATGCCCCAATCTTGCTGTGAACCAGGCATCGGATAGTATTTTGTTATTCTTGTAAAAATCACGTCATTTTCTCGATCAACAAAGATATATTGTCCAAATTTACCGCTGGCATTAAAAATTTGTCCTTCTTCATCGTTTTTAGAAAACCACCAGTGAAGACTATAACCGCGATCTAAATCAGTAAATCTTTTGGGAGTAAAATTCCAATAAGGTGTGAACGTTTCATCTACATAATCTGATGCAATAATCTGATGTTGGTTCCATTGCCCATTTCTAGAGAAGAGCAGTCCAAATCTGGAATAATCCCTTGCTGACATATCGATACAGCAATAGGTGAGCACATTGTCTGCACTGTCCCTCCAAAGAGTTAAATTGTCAGCACCAATAGGTTCTAGTACGCGTTCATTGAGAAGCTCATCTGCTTTTTTTCCAGTAGCTTCTAATAAAATGTCACCTAACAACATTGAATTGACGTTGTTGTACTCAAAGAGTGTATTAGGTTCTTTCTCAACACCAATATTTTTTGCATAAGCAAGATGATCTTGCTCAAAGAACATAAGTTCATGTTCATGTTCAGGGAATTGGAGTCCGGATGCCATATTGAGAAGATCTCTGATGGTGATCTCAGTTCTGTCATCATTAAAGTATTCTAAATAATCACTGACTTTATCATCTAGGCTATTGATCTCGCCGCGCTCAATTGAAATTCCAATTAGACTGGAATAGAAACTTTTTGCCATTGACCAAGAGGTGCCAAATGAATTTTTATCAAAACCCTCTGCATAACGCTCACCAATGAGATAACCGTCTTTTATTAATACCACTGCTTGTGTTGCATCATCATCAAAGGAAAGGTCAAATAAGTGATCAACCTTGTCTTGATGAATATTAAGTTCCGAAGGAGTTTTTGTTGCCCATTCATCTCCTGGGAATACTTTGGATTCAACTGAGATAGGGCTTATTAGCCCCAGGGAGATTAGTGTCATAAAACAATATATTTTTTTATTTTGCATAATTTTTTTATTAATTAAGTATTCTAAATTACCTCTTCTGCTTGACAGAACAGTGTTTCAGATTGAAAATCCATCATTCAAAGAATATTGGTGATGTAGCTCAGACGGTTAGAGCGTCGCACTCATAACGCGAAGGTCGGTGGTTCAAGTCCACCCATCACCACCAGACTTTATTTACCCCATAGGGTTATTGGCATCCAAGAAAGCACTATCAATTGTATCAACACCCTGATCTTTCGCTGCATTAACCATATGACTGATAGCCATATCCATTGCGAAATCAGGTACTTGAGTTAATGTTTCACAAGCGCCGTCTGTAAACGTAATGTTCTCATCCGCGCTGTTGGCTTTTTCTTTAATTGCTTCTGCGTCCATTTTTTTTCCTTTAAATAAAATTAATTAGCATTGATTGTGTCAAATTTTACTCAAAACATGAAGTCAGGAGGTAAAAAAAATTAATCAATTATATGTGAGAGTAACCCATCTAATAGTTTGGGTTCAAACCAAGTTGATTTAGGTGGCATTATAAGACCGGCATCGGCCACTGAAATCAAAGCATCGATAGGAGTTGGATACAATGAAAAAGCGATAGCCATTTCATTTGAGTTAACTCTTCTTTCAAGTTCTTCAAGACCTCTTGCCCCTCCAACAAAATCAATATTTTTATCAACTCTTTCGTCTTCTATACCAAGAATTGGATCTAAAATAAAATTATGAAGAATGCTTATGTCGAGTGAATCCACCGGACTATTCTTATTGAAATCACTTTTAAGCTCTAGACTGAACCATCGCCCATCAGTGAACATCCCAAATGATTTACCCTTAATTGGCTTAACAGGTTTGTCTGAAACAGTGCATTTGAAATTATCTTCAATCATTGCAATTAGTTCATCAGTTGATTTTCCATTGGTGTGCTTAATTAAACGATTATAGTCTAGGATCTTCATTTCACTTTTGGGAAAAGCAACGGCTAAAAAGTGATTATAGCTTTCACTACCACCATGTTCAGGATTAGCATTCATTCTTGATTCTCTCACCTTACTGGCAGCCGCAGAGCGATGATGACCATCAGCAATATAAAGCGATTCTAGTTTATTTAGACCAGTAGTCGCTTCATTAATTTCATTAATATCAGTGATTTGCCAAATTTTATGATTGATGTTTTCTCTAGTGTTGACGTCATAGATTGGCTGATTTTCAATACTGTATTGATTAATCATTTCATCTAATTGAGTGTTATCAATATAAGTTAGCAACACCGGTCCAGTCTGGGCATTTAGTGCTTTCATATTATTAATTCTATCCAATTCTTTTACTGGCGTTGTGTGCTCGTGTTTTTTTATTAAGTTATCTTCATAAGCATCAATTGAAGCCACGAATGCAATACCAGTTTGTTCATGATCATTTGTTGTGATCTTATAAATAAAAAGACTTTCTTTATCATCTTTGATCAAAATATTTTCATTAATCATCTGCTTTAGATTCTCTAACCCTTTCTTATAAACTCGGGGATCATCGGCCTTTATATCTTCTGGTAAATCAATTTCAGGTTTTGAGATATGCAAGAAACTATAGGGTTTACCGTTAGCTAAGTCTCTTGCTTCCTCTGAATTAAGGACGTCATATGGAGGTGCAATGACATCATCTGAATATTCAGGTTTTGGCCTTAATGCTTTAAAGCCTTTTCCAAGAATTTTTTCTTTGTCATCCATGAGATTTAAAATTATTATTATCCTAGCGGCATTATATTAAATTATTTCAATAACTATAGGGGGAATATTGTGGTTCATTTCAAGTCGAAGACAATTTTTGTTTTTCTAATAATGCTTGGGGTAAATTATAAGATTTCTGCTTTAGAAGAAACTCTTATTGATGGTCCTCCAACAATATTAATTACCAATGTCATGATCTATGATGGGACAGGTGCAAAGCCTTTTAAAGGGCAGGTGAGAATTAGGGGAGACCGAATTCTTCACGTCGAACAAGGTGAACAGCCAAAATTGAGTTCAGATAGTCAAGTAATCAATGGTCAAGGTTTAGATTTAGCACCTGGTTTTATTGATACTCATAGTCATCATGATATAGGGCTAGACACAGAACCAAATGCATCTGCTGCTATTACACAAGGTGTTACGACAATTGTTAGAGGCATGGACGGCTTCTCTGGCGGACCAGTAGATGCTGACTATTTTTCAGTCAATCAGTACTTAGAATATTTTCAATCAATCCCTGTTGCTATTAATGTGGCTAGTTTTTCAGCACATAATAGTATTCGTTTAGAAGTTATGGGAGAAGATTTTAAAAGAGAAGCGACTGCAAAAGAGATAATGGCCATGGCTTCTTTAATTGAGTTAGACATGAGATCAGGTGCATACGGATTAAGCACAGGTTTAGAATATGACCCTGGGATCTTTTCTTCAACACTTGAGGTAATTGAATTGGCTAAAGTTGCTGCGAATTATGACGGTAAATACAAAAGTCATATCAGAAGTGAGGATAGGGAATATTGGGAAGCTATAGAGGAGACAGTTGAAATAGGTCGACAGGCAAAAATTCCAGTCAATATTGATCACTTCAAATTGCTTGGAACCTTTAACTGGGGTCGGACAGATGAGGTTCTGTCGATCTTGGATGCAGCCAGAGAAGAGGGGATTAATATAACCACTGATGTCTATCCCTATGTGGCATGGTCTAGCAGTATTACCTCTCTATATCCAAAAAGAAATTTTAATGATATAAAAGAGACAGAATTTATATTAGAAAAATTATCTCCTGCTGAAGATATAACCTTTGTTTACCATTCTTTACATCCCGATTATGTACAAAAAACAGTCGCAGAAATAGCCAATGAGGCTGGTAAAAGTGAGGTTGAGATGCTTTCTCATTTAAGTGAAGAAAGCTATAGACTGGGCTCAGCATCCTCAGCAGTAGAATATGTGGTCGCAAAAGGAATGATAGATAGTGATGTTCGTCTATTGCTTAATTGGCCATATAGCAATGTTACTAGTGACGGTGGACTGGAGTGTTCTCATCCCAGAGGTTGTGGAACATTTCCTAAAGTCATTTCTAAATACCGTGGTGAGGGTGGACTGGGCTCACTTGAGCGGATTATATATAAGATGACAAATTTATCAGCAACAAATATAGGTCTAATAGACAGAGGAATCATTAAAGAGGGTGCGTTTGCAGA
>CAUZCF010000061.1:0-5804 GCA_963578425.1 Gammaproteobacteria bacterium
ATATTCGGAATACGTAAACCCAGTTTTTTTAAAAAAATCGACTGCAGTTTCATTCCCCTTTCTGCGAAAGCGGATAGAGAACCAACTCCCCCTGCTAATTGACCGACTCCCATTCTTTTATGTATATCCTTCAGCCGTTCTAAGTGACGATGAATCTCACGCACCCATATTGCAACCTTAAACCCAAAAGTTATAGGTGAACCTGGCTGACCATGTGTTCGCCCAAGCATGGGTGTAGTACGATGTTTCTTCGCTAAGACTAAAAGTTCATGCTCAATTTTTCGTAAATCTCGGAATACAATCCCCCAAACTTTCAAAAGCGCAATTGATGTCCAAGTATCTGTGATATCCTGTACAGTGGCTCCATAATAGATCCATTCCCCGGCGGTGCCTTTACACATTTTTTTCAATTCCTGAATCAATCCATACATTGAATGCCCTGACTGATTATATCTTTTACGGAGTAAATCCATATCTAATTTATTTATATCACAAACTCTCTTGATCTCCCCTATAGCTTCAAAGGGGATTATATCCACTTCTGCCTGTGCTTCTGCTAAAGCGCTAATAATCTCAAGCCATGCTTGCGTACGGGGAACTTCATCGAATATAGAATGCATCTCATCTGACCCCCAATTACTGCCAAATATCTTAGAATCAATCATGTGCACTGACATATGGATTCTACCCTTTTAATTAATTTTTTTTCTGACTCAATGAGCCAGGATTTTTCTAAAGTCATCCAATGGTTACAATCATTCATTTTACTCCGAAGATCAGTAATCATTGTATGAACGGATTTTGATGATGCGCCTCCAGGGCCAGTCCTTGTTTCTATAATGGCTTCTGGATCCATGATTTGAGCAATATAATCATCAGATATATTTAGAGAACAATTTATTATATCCTTAGCCGCATCGTTTATCAGATCAGCATTGAGTCTTTTTCCTTCCTGAGTTGAAAACCTTATAGCCCGGCCAACGATAGAATGAGCTGCTTGCGCATTAATACCATATCGCATCATGATCTCTTCTGCAAGGTCTGTGGCTCCAACTAAACTCTCTACTGCAGCAAGACGCATTTCATCTTTATTGATTTTCAAACCCGAAATTGTTGACGAAAATAACTTTAAAGCTTCTTTGGTCTGCATCAACCCTTTTGGTACCATACCATAGGTAAAAATTCGATTGTCAACTTGTCCTGATGGTGTCATTTGCAGGGCTGCTGTGGCAGATAACCGCCCTATCATCTCTCTTGCGACTCCTCGTGTATACGCTAGGCTATACGGATTTTTCTTCTGTGGCATGATGACACTTATCCGTGAATGACTTTCAGATAGGTCTATAAAATTAAATTCAGAAGTAGCCCAAATCTGCAAATCTTCTGCCAAACGATCTATATTGCACAATATTGCTTGAGCAGCAGACATCAATTCTATTGGGCCATCAGACTGCCACATAGCATCCCGCGTGTGCACAACTAAACCTTTAAAACCAAGTAATTCAGCCACAAGCTCTCTATCTATTGGTAATCGCGAACCATTTGTACTACCTGTACATGCAGGACTTTTGTTAGTCCGCTTATAAGCAGATTTCATACGATCAAGGTCACGGGCCATATGGTGGACAAAAGTCAACATATAATGTGCGAGTGTTGTTGGATGCGCTCTTTGTAAATATGTATAATCTGGAAGCAAAGTTGAAACATGGTCTTCACACAATTCAAGCAATGTTTCCATGAGTTTTAAAACATGCTTTATGACTTCTAATAATTCAGTGCGAGTTACAATTAAATAGGCTAATGTAGAAACCTCCCGCCGTGGACGCCCAGCTTGCAACCATCCTGCTGTTTCTGGGGTTCTTTGGATTAACATTTCAACCCGATTAGTATAAACATCTACCAATTCATTTTTAAAATCGATATTCTCTGCAGGAATATTATGCATTTTAAAAAGAGCGCTTAGTAATGCCACTCTTGCATCCTGAGGAATTAAATCAATTTCAATGAGCATGATCACGTGAGCAAGATCGGCAAGGCTCATTCCATGGTAAAGTAATACGCTATTATTTACTTCCATTCTAAAACCAGAACTCACGAGTTCATGAGCAGGGTCTTTTGTAAAGCGACCTGCTGCCTTATTTATTTGGCTTCCGTCTTTATTCATTTTTCAATTTATTTTCTGACACAAAGTGAACCAAGGTTTCATAGCGCAGTCCTTGTCGCAAAGCTTCCAATCCAAGGATATCCCTTGGAAGAATATTCCCTAGATTTACGTTCGATCCAAAACGCTGGATAAAAGAAGCTTGTTGGTGTTGTTGAGGTGCTTCCCAAATTATATCATTTTGTCGATGATTGATCCCCTCCAAGATAGACTTTACTTTTTTATCTAAAATATTTCCTTTATTATCATAAACACCAATATTCTTTCCTGATTCTCGAC
Organism: Gammaproteobacteria bacterium; assembly: GCA_963578425.1. Lineage (GTDB taxonomy): Bacteria > Pseudomonadota > Gammaproteobacteria > Steroidobacterales > UBA11654 > CACPJA01. The sequence goes on from CAUZCF010000061.1 coordinate 2,441, forward strand.
CCTCAATGATGACCTTTTCCGCACCATGATCCAAATCTAGAATAATATCCTCGCATAGTTGTGAAATCGGAATCTCAACTTCAGAATCCTTTTTGCCTACTTCTGTAATCACCTTTAGTCCAGCATCCTTTGACCTTTTGATAGTATCACACCTTTTTTTTCGATCTATATTGAAAATCCCATCCGAAATTTCAATCATTGAAAATCCTAGATTTTTTACCCAATTTATATATTGAATATCATTCTGCTGTTGGTAGGCGATCTCCATAAGGGTACCGCCTGGATAAATATCAATACCATTATCTATAGCTAAATCAATTTTGGTCCGTAAAAAGGTCTCACTCACTAAGACTGCAGTACCAAAAGAGAGTTTAATCTGGTCCAAATATTCACCAGCCATATGGATAAGATCTTCTGTCCCTCCCAGACCCAGACAACGATCGAGCATCATTGTGATTCCAGATGATCGCGGTTTTTCCTTGATTCGATCTGGGGCTAATTCCTGTAACCAATAAGTCATTTTCTAGCTTTTACTTTTTAATTATTGTTTATGAAACCTAATTAACGTTTCCAGAGCGTGTTCAACCTGACGAAGTGTGGATCCCCAGGGGACAACGACCCTATGCCCATCCATTTCAATCTCTTTTTCAAGGAGGCAGCATTTAGTTAATTGAAGTGCCCCATTATTATGTTTGAAATTTCGTGGGCAAATATCAACACTAAGAGGTTTGTCGCCATAGAAATGTTCATGGATCTGAAGACTTCTTTCACATCCAAGCATTAACCAATTGTGTCTATTAGGATGTTCATCAAGAAAATAAGTGGGGATTTCAAAATCCAAACCAGATGATCGGCAAGGCACCAGCAATGCTTCAGTGTTTGGGATATTGTCAGCTAAATCACGAATATCAATTTCCTGAACCTCAAGTTTAATAGCCGGCAAATCTGCATAGGTTAATACATGCTGAACCATTCGTAACAATTTTGGTGGCTCAGGAGGAATAACTTCTAACACTTGAATTCGAATAGGATCGGGGTGATTTATAAAGTTGACATGGTCATCAAGACCTCGCACTATAAGAGTAGATTGTTTACTAAGGCCCAGCTCTTCAGCCTTGTTAGCTAAAGCTGTATTATTGGCTGTATCTACTGTACGGTCTTCTACAAGAACACATCTTTCTGAATGGGCTAATAATACCAGGTCTATTATAGGGCTGAATAATGAATCACCTTCCCGATGATCAATCATAGCAATTACGCAAGATCCACTGTTTTCTAGAATTATAAATTCTGTATGATAGTATGCTTCTTTTCCAATTAAATATTTCCTTATTTTATTCTCTGTCATACTACCGGTATAGGGTTGAACACTAACTTTGCGGTAAGATTCAGGTACAAAATTTTTGGGAAGGGACCTTAAACTATTTTTATTCACATCTATTATTCTATAAAAGGCTGGCTAGATATTTCTGAGATCAATTTGTAATAATATTCTATGTGTTCTTCGCCAGTTCTTTCCCAGCTGTACAATTTAGCTGTCTTAGGTCCAGATGAAGATAATTGCTGTTTCAGTTTCATATCTATTGCAAGAGTTTCAATGCCTGATGCGATTGATGATTCATCTTCTGCATTAACCATAATAGCATTTTTACGATGCTGAAGGTATTCTTTAAATACAGGTATATCCGATGTTAGTACCGGTAAACCAGATGCCATCGCTTCTAAAACAACTAGACCCCACCCTTCTTTAACTGAAGGGAATAACAAACTGTCAGCAGCATGATATAGTTTCGGAATTTCTTCATCTTCTACAGTATTAAGTAACAATAGATCTTTACCTATTTCTAAATTTGAATCATTTAGGCAATTAAAAAATTCTGTTCTATAAGGCGTATAATCAAAAAGAGTTTCTCCTCCTGCAATAACTAGAACAGATTCCATACCTTGGGTTATTAACTTACGTCTTGCGGAATCGAAAGCCCTCAAAAGACGTATACTATTTTTTCTTGGTTCTATTCCACCGATAGTTAAAAAAACAGTCTTCCCATTTACATCAAAATTTTTCTTTGCGTTATTTCGCTGTATTTCAGTGGGTGGACGAAACCTATTAATATTCACACCATTATATATCCTATGACTATCTAGCCCAAATTCGGATTGAAGCTGGTCTTTCCAGTATTCACTCACTACGATCCGGTAATCCGGCTTGTAAATAGAATCTTTCTGACATTGAATTAACCGTGGAGTTACAAAATCATCAATATGATGGATTGTTCGAATAAAAAAAGAACATAACCCCTTTTCAGATGCTTTCCACAATGCATTAGCGGAGACACAATCCTGTGCATGGTATATATCAAAAGGATTATGGGTGTGACGAATAAGAAATTGGAAATATGTATCAATAAAGCGCTCAATGCGAGTATCTAAAGATTCATTTTTCTCACCCATTTTGCATGGAATTAAGGTAAAGGGAAATGAAGTAGATCGAAAAAAGCCTTGGTCATCTTTGCCCAAAGCAAAAATGTGCACTTGATGTCCCATCTTATGCATGTGCTCAGCTAATTCTAATGTATGAACCACACCACCGCGTGGTTTTGTGGAATAGGTTAATAACGCAATCCGCAAGGATTCTTGTCTAGTATTAATGTTCATTAATAATTATAAATAATATTATCCATCTGGAATAGTATGAGAATGACCAAATGTTTAATTATTCCTTATTTTTCCCTTTACTGGTCTGTGATGATTCCTTTGTCTCTTTCTTCCGAGCTTCTTTGATAACCTCTTTCAATGTTTCAGGACTTTTCCCTGCAGCTACTTGCCTTGCGACCTCATCAAAACCTGTACCTGGATCTATTCCTGAATTATCGTACTGACGGCTCATGTTCTCAACTGTTTTTCTCGGATCCACGGCACGCAAATCACCTTCACTTGGTTCCCCCTTACTTTGAATCCGACTAGGCCTAGATATAAGCCGCTTTAAAGAAGAACTGGCGCAATGTTGGCATTTTACCGATTCAGTATCTACGGATTTAATTGAGCGAAAGAAAATAGATGAGGTATTTTCGCAGTTATTACACTTGTATTCGTAAATAGGCATCAATTACTCCTTAATTCAATCCTGCACCTACAATAGCCGCAGCTACTTTAGCCGCTTGTGCATTTGTAGGCAATACTAATGTACCTGCGTTGCGTAGATATTCTTCCTGTATTTCGAGTCCTTGATGATCATTGTGAGAACCACATACATGTGCAACTACAGACAAATAACGATTATTGTCAATCGCATTTTCTTTTGCCTTCTGTATCGTTTCAGCTAAACCAGAAGCAGGATTATCATGTGAGCCATACCCAATCACCA
>CAUZCF010000062.1:0-5759 GCA_963578425.1 Gammaproteobacteria bacterium
GATGATCACAATCAATTAAACCGACACAATCAGGTCATCGTTAGATATGTTGATAATTATGGACAGTCTACAAATCAATACCCTTCTAATCCGAATGGGTCGATAGATGGTGTTGCAGGATTTTGCTCTGAAGACGGAAGGGTAACAATTATTATGCCTCACCCAGAGAGAGTTATCAGAAGCGTGCAGCATTCTTGGTCTTCTAGCGATTGGGATGATAATGGTCCTTGGCTGAAAATTTTTCATAATGCTAGAGAATGGATTGATTAAAGCTCACCATTTTTTACAAAAATAATCGATCTATTTAAATGAAGTGAGTAGAATCTTCATACGGACTTAAAAACTAATTAATATGAATTTAAATAAAACAATTAATGAACTTGATCCTGAATTAGCAAAAGCAGTAAAGCAAGAACAACAAAGACAAGAGGAGCACATTGAACTAATTGCTTCTGAAAATTATGCGAGTCAAGCAATTATGGATTTACAAGGATCCGTGCTCACTAATAAATACGCTGAAGGCTATCCCGGTCGACGCTATTATGGTGGTTGTGAGCACGTTGATAAAGCTGAATCATTAGCTATTGAAAGAGCTAAACAATTGTTTCAGGCAGATTATGCTAATGTTCAACCCCATTCTGGCTCACAAGCTAACATGGCAGTGTATATGTCTTTACTAGATCCTGGGGACACAATTCTTGGAATGAGTCTTGCTGATGGTGGTCATTTAACCCATGGAGCTAAAGTTAATTTTTCGGGTAAATTATATCGTTCTATACCCTATGGGTTGGATGCAGACACTGGAGAAATTGATTATTCTCAAGTGGAAAGTTTAGCTAAAGAACATTCACCAAAAATGATTGTTGCTGGATTTTCAGCTTATTCTCGGATTGCTGATTGGGAAAAATTCAGGACGATAGCTGATTCAATTGACGCATATTTAATGGTCGATATGGCTCATATTGCAGGTTTAGTTGCTGCTGATTGTTATCCAAACCCTGTGCCTATTGCCGATGTAACAACCTCAACCACTCATAAAACTTTAAGAGGACCCAGAGGTGGAATAATTTTAGCTAAAGACAATGAAGAAATTCATAAAGCCATTAATAAACAAATTTTCCCAGGAACACAAGGTGGGCCCCTAATGCACGTTATTGCAGCAAAGGCCCATGCTTTTTTAGAAGCAATGCAGCCTGATTTTATTGGTTATCAAAAACAAGTTATTGAAAACGCCAAACTCATGGCCAAATTGTTACAAGATTCAGGTTACAGCATTGTTTCTGGCGGTACAGATTGCCATTTATTTTTAGTTGATCTGACCAATCATGATATCACCGGAGCAGATGCCGAAACTACTTTAGGGCAAGCAAATATTACTTTGAATAAAAATTCAATACCCAATGATACTAAGTCACCAATGGTAACCAGTGGTTTAAGGATTGGAACACCTGCAATTACAACTAGAGGTTTTGGCCACGATGAAATTGTTACCTTAGTTGAAATGATTGATTCAGTGTTAAAGAATCTAAATGACGAGGAAACAATTGCATCTATTAAAGATGAGGTTAAGACGCTTTGTCAGAGATTTCCTGTGTATATTTCCTAGCCGATTATGTTTTGCCCCTATTGCGGTAATCAGGAAACCAAAGTGGTTGATTCAAGGTTAGCTGGTGACGGCTACCAAATAAGAAGAAGAAGAGAATGCTTAAAATGCACTGAGCGTTTTACTACGTTTGAATCAGCTGAACTTGTTCTACCAAAACTAGTGAAAAGAGATCAGTCAAGAGAACCCTTTAATGAAAACAAATTGAGGAATGGGATACTGACTGCAACTGAAAAAAGACCCATCAGTATAGAAATAATAGAAGAAATGATTTCAAGAGTTGTTATGAAGGTTCAAAAATTAGGAGAACGAGAAATACCATCAAGAGAATTGGGTGAAATTGTGATGCAAGAGCTTAGGGAAATTGATGAAATTGCTTTTGTTAGGTATGCGTCAGTTTATAGAAGGTTCCAAGATGTAGAAGAATTTGAGAAGGAAATTGAATCACTTAGAGACACCCCTTCAGCCACAGATACTCGCTCACAGATCTCTATTTTCCCAGAAGAGGAAGATGATGAATGAACTCTGAAGTGCATCAAAAGTTCATGCATCATGCTCTTAAGTTAGCAGAAAAAGGCATGTTTAGTTGTAAACCAAATCCAAGAGTGGGTTGTGTAATCGTTAAGGATAATAAAATTATTGGTGAAGGTTGGCACAGAAAATCAGGAGAAGATCACGCTGAAATCATTGCAATTAGAGAAGCTGAAGAGGCTGCACGAGATGCCACAGTTTATATTTCTTTAGAACCTTGTACTCATGAAGGCAGGACTCCATCTTGTGTTGATGCATTAGTTAAGGCGAAGGTTAAAGAAGTGGTTTTTTCAATAGTTGACTCGAACCCTCAAGTGTCTGGTCAAAGCGTAGGCATTTTAGAAGCCAATGGGATTAAAACTATACAGGGGATACTTGAGGATGAAGCCAGAGATTTAAATATGGGTTTTCATCAACGAATGGCCTTAGGAAAATCTTATGTCAGAACAAAAATAGCTGCCAGTATTGATGGTCGAACAGCGCTCTCAAACGGAAAAAGCCAGTGGATTACTTGTAAGGAATCTCGACAAGATGTTCAACAATGGAGAGCAAGAAGTTGTGCTATCTTCACTTCAAGTACAACTGTCTTGATGGATGACCCGTCAATGAATGTTCGGTTGCCAGATTTTGATGATGATAATCAACCGTCAAGAATAATAGTGGATAGCCACTTACGCACTAATGGCAATGAAAAAATATTCACTTTAAGAGGAGCAAGTGCCGTTTACACATTAAGTGATGGTGCTTTTGGAGAAGAGAGAAATAATCTAGTGATAGTTGATACAGATAACGGCCATGTGAGTTTAAAGCAAGTTTTTAACGATATGGCAATAAAAGAATTTAACGAAATATTAGTTGAGGCAGGATCACAGCTTAATGGGGCATTGCTACAGGAAGATTTAGTTGATGAGATTATTCTTTATATTGCTCCTTGTGTTCTGGGAAATGGTTCACAAGGGATGTTTGATCTACCCATTTTTTCTGATTTATCAGATAGATTTAATTTTCATTTTGAATCTATTGAGCAAGTTGGAACGGATCTAAGAATAATATTGAAGAAATAGCAGACGTATATTGAATTATAGCTATTGACGACCCTATAGAATTTGATATGTTAGCCAGACCTTTCGAAGGAATCTTAAAAAGAACATAAAGAAAGCATGAACAAAACAGATCAAGACACCATTAATTTTGCATCCATTGAGCAGATTATCCACGATCTACGCTCTGGTAAAATGGTGATTATTGTTGATGATGAGAACCGAGAAAATGAAGGTGATCTAATTATTGCTGCTGACAAAGTTAAGCCAGAGGATATAAATTTTATGACTCACAATGGCCGAGGTCTAATCTGCCTTACTTTGACAAAAAGCAGGTGTAATAAGCTGCGTTTACCTCTAATGGCAACCCAGAATTATGATCTAGAATCTACTCATTTTACAGTTTCAATAGATGCATCAGTAGGTATTACAACTGGTAGCTCAGTTCAAGATAGAACGAGAACAGTAAAGGCTGCAATAGCCCCAAATGCAAAACCTGAAGACATAAAACAACCTGGCCACCTTTTTCCATTGATGGCTGATCCGGGTGGAGTACTTATCAGAGCAGGACACACAGAAGCAGGATGTGATTTGACAAGACTTGCTGGATTGACGTCAGCAGCAGTGATCGCAGAAATCTTAAATGAAGATGGCACCATGGCAAGAAGACCCGAACTCATTAATTTTGCTAGAAAACATCAAATTAAGATTGGTACTATAGCTGATTTAATTCAATACCGTATTGCAAACGAATAAACTATTAAAAATTCATCGCCCAATTAAAATATTAGTGGTTTAAAGTGTTGAGTTTTAGTTATAAGAATGAAGATAATAAGAAGACCAAAAAATAATGATCCAATGTTCAAAAAAGGTTCCGTTATTACTATTGGTATCTTCGATGGAGTTCATCTAGGCCACCAGTCCTTAATCAAAAAACTTAAGCAGAAAGCGGTGCAGATGGAACTGCCATCTATTGTTTTTAGTTTTGAACCAACACCGAATGATTATTTTTTTAAGAAACAAAATAAAAAACTCACCTCATTAAGAGATAAACACAGATTGATCAATGAATATCAGATCGATTATCTCTACTGCCCACCTTTTGATTCAACAATGGAAGATTTATCACCAAACCAATTTATGACAAAACATCTGGTTAACTTGTTTAATCCTAGGTACATGGTTATTGGTGATGATTTTAGATTTGCAAAAGATAGAACAGGCTCTATCAAAGATCTTGTAATGTCAGGAGCGTCGAATAATTTTGAAGTTGAGCAAATTACTAGCATCGTTGATAACCATACTAGAATTTCGAGTAGCCTCATCAGAGACTCTCTATCAAAAGCTAATCTAATGCTTGCAAATCAGATGTTGGGAAGAAATTATTCCTTAATGGGACGTGTTATTTATGGCCAACAAGTTGGCTCTACATTAGGTTTCCCTACTGCAAATATTGATCTTTCAAAAACGAATAACCCACTTCGGGGTGTCTTTTGTGTAAAAGTATCCCTACCTGATGCAACTAAGACAATTTTTGGTATCGCTAATATAGGATATAAACCAACTATTGGAGGACAAAAACTTAATTTGGAAGTTCACTTATTAGATTTTGATAAAGATATCTATAAATCTTATATAAAGATTGAGTTTTTGAGTTATCTTAGAAAAGAGAAAAAATTTAATGGGTTAGACGCATTAAAAAGACAGATTAATCAAGATATAGAAGCAGCAAAAAAATATTTCAGCACTGTTGATAGGCCTTAGTTATGAGTAAAAAAAGTGAAAAATATGAGCGATTTTCTGGCAAAGGTAGAACCGGGACACGCCAATTATTATTACAGGTTTTATATCAGTATCAGATGAATAAAGATGATCTAGAGACTCTTTTGAATCAATCTTTAAAGATCAAGGAATTCTCTAGAATAGATCAAGACTATTATCAGACTCTATTAAGTGAGGTGCTTGAGAATCAGAATCAAATTGAAGAAATAACCTCAAAATATTTAGATCGTCCAATTGAGCAAATTGACCCCATTGAGAAAGCCATTATGTGGATTGCAGTAGCAGAAATTTTATTTCATCCTGATGTTCCAGTTCCTGTGGTTATTAATGAAGCTGTGGAGCTAGCAAAGCTTTTTGGTGCAGAAGGAAGTTATCAGTATGTTAATGCTGTTCTTGATGCATTAAAGACTGATCACTCATAAGGCAGCTTAAGTGAGAGAAACTGATATTATAAGTGCTCTTCAGGCTTCAATAGATCAATCATCCTCAGAGGTCGTGGTGCCAATAGGCGATGATGGTTCAGTGATTTCAATGAATTCTAGTAAGCAACTTGTTACAACAACCGATGCCATTACAGTTGATGTACATTACCCTAAAGGCATTGAAGCTGCATCCATTGGTCATAGATGTTTAGCAATTAATCTAAGTGATATGGCTGCTATGGGAGCTTCTGCTAAATGGGCTAGCCTAGTGTTTAGTATGCCGAGCATCGATTATAAATGGGTTGAGGATTTTATTATTGGTTTTTCTAATCTGGCTAATAAAAACAATGTTGATTTAATTGGCGGCGATACTATTCGTGG
>CAUZCF010000063.1:0-5729 GCA_963578425.1 Gammaproteobacteria bacterium
ATCGATGAGGGTTCTGTGTTATCTATTGAAGACAGCAAAAGCGGTGATTTTGATCATGAGCTAACCATTGGTTTATTAAACTTAATGCCCGACGCTGCTTTAGCGGCTACTGAAAGACAGTTTATAAAACTCTTAGCTTCTCGAGAAGACACACTAGTTCATGTCTATCCAACCACTGTTGATGCCGTATCCCGTGGTGAACAATCACAAAGTTACATTAGTCAACATTACAACAGTATGGAAGACTTTATGATTCGTTCTTATGATGGATTAATCATTTCAGGAGCTAACCCTTCTCAAGCCGACATGACTCAAGAATCTTTTTGGGGCCCATTGATTGAAGTCATGGAGTGGGGCGAACAAAACACCAATTCAATTTTATGCTCTTGTCTGGCAACGCACGCCCTGATGAAAGCCAAATACGGCATTAATCGTCAACTCAAAGATGCAAAATCATGGGGCGTTTTTCCCCATGAGCTTATCAATCCTGATCACCCATTAGTTAAAGGTATTACCGAAGGCTTGCAGGGCCCGCATTCTCACTACTACGATTTATCAATTAATGAAATTGAGCAGACCAACCTGCAAATTTTGGCGCTTAATCAAGACGCAGGGTTTTTCTTGGCCTCTACACCTGAAGCAGACCTGGTTTTATTTCAAGGCCACCCTGAATATGACGATAAGAGTTTAATGAAAGAATACGAAAGAGAGATCAAGAATTTTTTATCCGGCTCAAGATCTGATTACCCGAACCCACCAAAGAATTATTTCAGCGCAGTAACTGAAGACAAGCTTGAACAGGTCAAGGCCGATATTCTGCAAACTCAGGAAGCCATAAAATTTGATAATGAATATTTACGCGATATCGATCTAAGCTGGATTAATGCAGGGAAGACAATTTATAGGAATTGGTTAGGATTGCTTTTAGACAGCAGGACATAGTCTATTTATTCTTAATTTTAGCCCAGGTGTCCCTCAGAGTAATGATGCGGTTGAATATTTTGCCATCATCACTATCAGCATCAAGAATAAAATAACCGTTGCGTTCGAATTGAAAACGATCCCCCACTACTGCAGTAGAGACACTGGCCTCAATGAGAGCCTCTATAATTTCTAACGAATGCGGATTGAGATCTTCTTCTCCACCCGGTTGTGCCACTGAAAATAAAGCATTGTAGAGATTAACTCGAGCTTTAATCGCGTTGTTTGCTGACACCCAATGAATGGCGCTTTTAACTTTTTTTGTTGAGGTCCCAGACCCACTTTTAGTCTCAGGATCATAAGTGCAAATCAGTTCAATAATATTGCCTTTATCGTCTTTAATAATGTCTTTACACTCAATGATATAGGCGAATCTAAGCCGCACCTCTCCCCCTGGTTTCAGGCGATAAAATTGTTCAGAAGGGTGTTCCATAAAGTCATCACGTTCAATAAATATTTCTTTATTAAAGATCATAGAACGATTGCCCATGTCAGGATTTTTTGGGTGATTTTTAGCATCAAGTTCTTCTGTTGCCCCATCCGGGTAATTTTCAATGGTCACTTTTAATGGATTCAGTACGGCCATGATTCTAGGGGAATCATTATTCAATCTTTCTCTGACAGAATTTTCCAATAAAGCCATTTCTATGGATTTGTCTTTCTTGGTTATGCCGACTCGTTGACAAAAATCTTGAATGGTACTTGCGGGGTAGCCTCGTTTTCTCATTCCAGAGAGCGTGGGCATTCTTGGATCATCCCAGCCATCAACAATGTTCTTCTCAACCAACGTCGCTAATTTTCTTTTACTGGTAATGGTGTGCTCAAGATTTAAGCGTGAGAATTCAATTTGTCGTGGTCGGTTGGGCAAATTAAGATGATCTAAAAACCATTCATACAGTGGACGGTGATCTTCAAACTCTAGGGTGCAGAGTGAATGAGTTGTGCCTTCAATAGCATCTGAGAGGGTGTGTGCAAAATCATACATAGGGTAGATGCACCACTTGTTACCTGTGCGCTGGTGTTCGAGATGAAGAATTCGGTAAATGATTGGGTCTCGTAAGTTGATGTTAGGTGAACCCATATCTATTTTTGCTCTTAAGACGTTCTCCCCATTATCAAATTCCCCACTTCTCATGCGTTCAAAAAGCCCTGTATTTTCTGCCACAGAGCGGTTTCTATAAGGACTATCTGTGCCAGGTTCATTGAGAGTACCTCTGGTTTGTTTAATTTCATCTCCAGATTGACTATCCACATAGGCATGACCGTCCTCAATTAATTCAATCGCATAGTCATATATGTCATCAAAATAATCTGAAGCATGCGTGAGTCGATCGCCCCAATCAAAACCTAACCAGGCGACATCTTTTGTAATCGCTTCAACAAAATCAGTGGTTTCTTTGGCTGGGTTAGTGTCATCAAAGCGTAGGAAGCATTCACCATCAAAATCTTCGGCCACACCGAAATTAAGGCAAATGGACAGCGCATGTCCAATATGTAAATAACCGTTAGGTTCTGGAGGAAAGCGCGTACATATTCGCCCTGCATTCTTCCCTAATTCCAGATCATTGCGAATAATCTGGCGGATAAAGTCTTTGCCTGTTGTTTTAGTTGCCATTAATCATCGGTGTGTTTTCATTTCTTCTTCCCAGTCATCAATTATTCGCCTTTTATAGAAGAGTCCACCGAAGAATAGACGACCCATAACTTTGGTTCGATTTAACCACGCTATTTTAGCCCCATTTTTTTTATTGTTTAGAGTTTGTTCCACCAGCCAAGGCGTTACTGTTTCAACGCGATCAGCAAGGAGGTTAAGGATTTTTTTAGCTTTTTCCCAATTCTCACTACTGTCCTTGGATGAGCGAATGAGCAGATCAGTAGTGACTATCCCGGGACTTATGGATCCAATAATGATTGGGGTGTCTTTGTATTCATTGGCTGCAGCAGCAGTAAAGTATCGGAGCGCCCTTTTAGTTGACCCATAGACAGTAAGCCCTTTTTGTAGTTGGCCGTTACTTCCAAAACCTTCAAACATATAGATTTCACCAAATCCTTGTTTGAGCATTTCCTTGGCAACAATTTTTGTGCAAAGAATGCTTCCTGTGAGATTGGTATCTACGGTGTTCAGAATCTCATCGGTGTCTAAATTTTCTAACCCGTTCCTTGAGGTGGAAACCCCAGCATTATTGATCCAAATATCAATTTTACCAAAGGCTTTAACTCCCTCATTCCAAAGGTTCTGTATAGCGTCTGGGTCTTGCACCAAGCACGGCACGCCAATAGTGTTATCTTTCATGATGTCAATGGAGGCTAAGGCACGAGACACAGAGTTATCTGATGTTCCGGATATAACCACTTGATGACCTCTGTTAAGAAATTCTTTAGCCATTCCAAGACCAATACCTCTAGTGCTTCCAGTAATAACAACTGTTTTCATTTTATTCTCCAATATCTAATCTTTGTAATCATTCTATTACCCCCTCAGACTTTCTTAAAGTAAAGTTTGCAATCAGCAGAATCACAGGCACAGCAACCACAACTCCTGCAAAGAAGGGTGCTGATGGTTGGAAAGCACTGTACAAAACCCCTGAGAAAGTTGGACCTAGGATTCGTCCCATAGCACAAGCTGCTTGATATTGACCTAAATACATTCCTCGTTCATTGTCCTTCGCACTCTTCGAAACTAGGCTGGACAGACTTGGGTTAAACATCGCTGCACCAGCTCCATAAAAGAACAAGCCGGGCCATAAGGTGAATTCATTTGAAGAGCTGCCAAGCAGAACTAATCCCGTCATCAATGACAGGGCCGCCATTTGGATCAATCTTTTTTCACCCAATAATTTGGTTAAAGGGCCAATTAAGCCGCCCTGAATGATAACGGCCACTAACCCTAACATAAAAAACACTCCGCCAATGTGAGAGGGTCCATAGTTAAAAATTGCATTTGCCCATAAGGGGAAAATAGCCTCCATAGTTGACATTGAACAATAAAAGAATAAGCCGCAAGCCACCAAAGGTAGAATTAATTTTTTGGGATAAAACGTATTGGCTTCAAAGATTTTAAATAATCCTTGTAAACTTTTTCTTTTAGACGGTTCCAGACTTTCTTTTAGAAAGAAAATAGTTCCAATTAGAGCTACAACATTAAGACTAGCACCTGCCATAGCGGTTAAAACATAATTGGCACTTTCAACATCACTGCCAGCTAGAAAACCTCCAATTGCAGGGCCGGTCATAAAACCTAGGCCAAGTGCTGCACTGACCCTGCCTAAGCCTGCTGATCGGTTTTCTTCGTCGGTGATATCAGTCACATAAGCAAAAGCAATAGAAATATTTCCAGCCATTAATCCCGCAAAAGCACGACTTAATATCACCAACGTTAAAGTATCAGCAAAGGCAAGTAAAATATAAGACATCGCTGAGCCAAATAGACTGATGATAATGACATTTTTGCGTCCAATGCTATCACTAACTCTGCCCCAAAAAGGTGCCCCAAAGAACTGTCCTAAGGAGAAAACAGCCATGGTTAAGGTAATGATTTCGGGACCAGCACCTAAGCGTTCAGCATAGAAAGGTAATAATGGTAAAATAATACCAAAACCCATAAGTCCGATAAATGTGACAAGAAAAATTATAAACATATGATTTATATAGAAAAAAATAAATAAATTAAATTCTTATTAAGGGATCAAAACCTCCAATAAGTTGTTATATAACAACAATCTACTTCCTTAATCACCGTCTTGGTAAGTCACTATTACTGTTATTGATTGTTAATTCCAATTAGAATGTTAATAGTTAATTTTAAACGTATTTAAAACTGGGCAACATAGTTATACAACAATTTTTTAAATCTAACTGTAATATTTAAACGTAAAATCTTTAATTAACTCTTTTGTATATTTAACTAACATGGGGAAGAAAAACATGAATAAACACATTAGGATTTCTCTTGGAATTTTCATAAGTGCACTTATGCTGGTTCCAGTTTCTGAAATTTATTCACAATCTGTAATAGAAGAAATCACAGTAACTGCTCGTCAAAGAGAGGAATCTCTTAGAGAAGTACCTGCAACTATTACTGTATTAACTGAACAGCAAATTAGACGATCAGGTGTCCAAAGAGCAACAGACTTTATTGCTTTAACGCCAGGCGTGACTATTGTTGATACCGCTGAAGTGGGTGATACCCAAGTCAGTATACGTGGACTCAATGGTGCCAGAGATGCTGAAACTAGTTTTGGCTTAATCATTGATGGTATCGTTATGACGAATCCAGCTGCACTCAATAGAGAGTATCTTGGTTTATCACAAATCGAGGTGCTTAAAGGACCTCAAGGCGCTCTTTACGGAAGAAACGCTTCTGCTGGGGCAATTATTATAACCACAGCAAAGCCAGCTGATGAAGCTTCAACAACTGTTAAGGCATCAATAGGTGATGACTCAACATACGCCATTACTGCAAGAGCAGATATTCCAATGGAGAATCATAATCTCAGTATTATTGCAAACCACAACTCAAGCGATGGTTGGAGAGAAAACACTTGGTTGAATTGTGACGATTGTGTTGATCAATACGAGTCAACTGACATCTACGCTAGGATGACATGGGATATGGACGAGAACACTTCCATGGACGCTAAACTTCGCTATGGTCAAGTGGATACGTCTTCGATTGTTTTTAATGCAGTATTCCAATTGCCTGCCTTTGAAGCTTACCTAGGTATTCCAACTCTTTATGAAGATGTGAA
>CAUZCF010000064.1:0-5707 GCA_963578425.1 Gammaproteobacteria bacterium
GTCCTAGCCACTTCATGCCTTCCAATATGGTCTCAACCGACTCTTGCGTTGAACGCTCAAGATCGGTGTCCTCAATTCTTAATAAAAATTGCCCACCTTTGCTTTTAGCAAACAACCAACAGTAAAGTGCTGTTCTCACACCACCTATATGGAGGAAGCCTGTGGGACTGGGAGCAAATCTGGTTCTAATCACAACTATTCCATTAAGACTCTAGTTAATCTGTTTAAAATCTTTTGCTATTTCAACCATGGCTTGATAACAAGCCGGTTCAATAGTGAAATTAGCAAAACCATGAATCAACCCCTCATACTCTTTGTAATGGACTTTTACACCTGCTGCTTTTAAAAACTCAGCATAAGCATGGCCTTCATCACGAAGCGGGTCAAATCCAGCAGTAATAACCATTGCAGGAGGGAGTTTTTCAGGGTGTTGGTATAGCATTGGGGATACATATTTATTCTGATAATTCTCTTCTGTTGTATAGTTATTGCCAAACCAATCAAGCAGTTCTTGTGTTAACAAAAAATACCCGTCAGTAAATGTTTTCAATGATTTATGATCACCTTTGGTGTCGATGCCTGGGTAGAGCAATAATTGTTTTTCTGGTGTCTGTTTTGACTCTTCTAGGCGTTTAATGCAAAGACATGTCGCTAAATTACCTCCAGCACTGTCTCCTCCAATGGCAATTTTTTCAGGGTCTACACCAAGATTATCTGCATTCTCAATCAACCAATCCATGGCCTGATCACAGTCTTCTAAAGGGATGGGAAATGGGTGCTCAGGAGCTAGTCGATATTCCACAGAAAAAATTTTGTAGCCAAGGTGTTTAACTAGATGCTTACACATGGTGTCGTGTGTTGTGAGACTGCCAATAGAAAAACCACCGCCGTGGAAATACAGCAGAGTTTGTCCATTATGGGTGTCATTTTTTGGGAAATATTCGCGAACAGTAATGCGACCATTGTTGACATCGATTTGATGATCCTGGTGTTTAATTCTTGGGGGCCATTTCTGCAATCGTTCAGCAACCTTGTCATATAAATCCCTAATCACTTTAGGTTCAAGACTGCTGATATTATTGGTAACACTTCTTTGTTCTAGGATACCCAAGACAATCTGCATGCCTGGATTCATGGTTCTATTATCACGATGGATATCATTACCTCGAAGCAAACGTTTTTTAAACGCTTCTGGCATCATCATAATTAAATTGAGTCTTAGATCCATTATTAATTCTTACCTAACTGAGAAGTCATTAAACTCTAGATCATCTTCAATATCAACTTCGTCAACCTTAATTACATTTGACATCTCAGGTCCCTCTAGTAAGCACAGCTTAAGTTCATCAATTGATGCCTGCAACCCTTGTGCTATGACTTTGACAGTGCCATCCTTTAAATTTTCAGCTGACCCAGTGATCCCTCTTTTAAGGGCTTCTTTTCTGGTGCTGTCTCTATAAAAGACCCCTTGAACACGTCCATGAACAATAAAGCAGCGAGTAATCATAGACGGAGCATTTAATTAGCAGATAAGAATGTCTGAACGTGTTCAACAATCTGGTCAGTGTTGAGCTCAAAGACACCACCGCAATTGTTCTTTAATTCAATATATGTTTTCATATAAAAAATTTGGGACAATAGCAGACATAAAAATCAACCCAGTAATTAAGATTGTTCATAGGGTAATTATAATGAAAAAAACCTATAGTGAAAATTCGGTGAAATAAAAATGGTCATAGTATACATATGAAAAGCTGTCTCATTTTTTTCTTGATAATGTTACCTTGTAATCTTATGGCTAATGAAGCAAAAAATAAGCTTGTCAATGAAGATGGGTCCTATGAAGTATCTCCTCTAGAAAAAGATGTGATCACCTTAAAGGTTATTCAAACAGGTGTTAATTTGTTACAGGAATATGATGACCCTAAAGTAGGCTTAAAAGATAACCTTAATCACATGATCCAAATGGCTGATCTTGCTTGCAACCAAGACTCAAAGCCCGATATTATTCTTTATCATGAATTCCCGCTCACGGGTTATTCGTCAGGTACCCGAGCAGAAAAACTAAAATATACTATAGAAGTACCTGGTCCAGAAACAGAAGCGTTAGGCAAGGTTGCAAAAGAGTGTGATGCTTATCTCATTTTCGGCAGTTATGCCACAGATAAAGAATGGCCTCAACACATTCTTAGTCTTAACACAGTAATTGGAAGAGATGGTGAAATCAAAAAAGTGTATTGGAAGCCGCGTAACATTAAACGTTTATACCCAGACAGGGAAATCACAACGACCACCATTGAAGCAGTACAAGATAAATATAGGGAAAAATACGGTATCGAGGAAGAGTTTCCTGTTCTGAAAACTGAGTTTGGCAATATCGCCGTTAGCACTGTACAAGGTGACCCATTTATTTATGCAGCCTTCGCCATGAAAGGCGTGGAAATTATGCTAAGAACAGCAACCCTGTTTTCAGAATCAGATGTTTTATCAATGGCTTGGATAAATAATTTCTATAGTGCCATGTCAAATATCACTATTCCCCTTGGAACCCCCTATAGCGAGAACGGTGGAAAATCTTTAATTGCCTCACCACAGGGAAAAATTATTGCTCAAGATCCAAGCACCCATGAGGAAGGAATTGTTTCAGCAGAAATTCCTATTGCAGAATTTAGAAAAAACAGAACTATTCCGAATTATGCCTTAGAAATGGTGCAAGAAATCTTCTCTCAATATCAACAAGAAATTCCAATAAATCATCTTGATATGCCTATTGATCAGCTACCCCAAACCGGTGAAGAAATGAAGGAACTGTTTGATGAGCTTAGTCGATATTTAAACAAACCTGAAATGTCAGAACCTGTTTCAAGAAATTAATCAGATGTAGCTACTTAGAATTGATAAGATCATGAAATTGATCTTTGTTTATGTCTGATTCTGCTCTTTGATCAATGTCTCGAATTATTTCTCTTGCACTATTACTAGCAGTGGCCTCAAAGATAAATGGAAAGACTGCATGTATGAGTGCAGCTACTCCAGAAATAATCATTTTGAAGCCATAATAAAATGCCTGAGACATGTGTTCGAAATAGGATTCATTAATTGAATGAGGGTGATGAGTAAATGAGTTAAAGATACGTTTCATTATCAATATAACTAAAAATAATATATATATAATCTTACGTATTATAGATCTCAATGTCTATTTTTAAATTTGTGTATAGAGGTTTTAGTTAATTTAGACGATTGATTAGCTTTAGAATCTCTTCTGTTTTTTTCTGCATTAATGCTTTGTTTGCTCTTGACTCAACGTTTAGTCTAACTAGTGGTTCAGTATTGGACATCCTTAAATTGAATCGCCAATCAGGAAATTCAAAGCTGTACCCGTCGAGGTCATCAATAATTGGGTCAAACGGTAAATAATGCTCCTTAATTTTTTCTAAGAGAATTTTTGGACTCTTTACTTCTGTATTAATTTCTCCACTCACTGGGAAGCGCTCTATGCGTTCGCTAACCAAGTCTGTTAGAGTCTGACCAGAATGAGAAATTGTCTCTAATAGAAGCAACCAAGGGATCATACCGCTATCGCTGTAATAAAAATCTCTAAAATAATGATGACCGCTCATCTCTCCACCATAAACTGCTCTGTTTGCTCGCATTATTTCTTTGATAAAAGAGTGTCCTGCTTTTGATTGATCAGGAATACCGTTGGCTCTTATTACTTCTTCGATTGTGTTCCACACTAATCGAGGATCATGAACGATATGATCATTTGGATTGCCTTTAAGTAATTGTTCACTTAAAAGGCCGATTAAATAATAATTTTCAATAAACAGTCCGTTTGCATCAAAGAAAAAACAACGATCAAAGTCCCCATCCCAAGCAATGCCTAAATCTGCTTTATGCTCGATGACAGCACTAGAGGTTACCAATCTATTCTCGACTAAAAGAGGATTAGGAATCCCATTTGGAAATAATCCATCAGGCTCATTTTGTATTTTTTTAAATGTAACAGGCAATCTAGACTCTAAGGCATCAATCACTGGGCCTGCACAACCATTGCCTGCATTAGTCACAATATGCAATGGTTTTATGTTGTCTGTGTTCACAAAAGATAAAATTTTATCTAGATATTGCTCTCTAATATTGATTTCTTTCAACTTTAAATCGATTGATTCATCATAGGAGGCTGATTCTGCAATAGATTTTATTTCTCCTAAACCGCTGTCCATGCTCACAGGTTTCGCACCTTTGCCCACAATCTTTAGACCATTATAATCTGCTGGATTATGGCTTGCTGTGATCATCACGCCGGCATCTGCGTCTAAATAATTGGTTGCAAAATAGATTTCCTCAGTGCCGCATAGACCGATAGACATTACCTCAGTTTGTTGACTTTGAATGCCTTTTGCTAATGCCTCTAAAATTTCCAATGAAGAGGGTCTAATGTCATAACCGATGACCACTGTTTTGGTTGAAAAATATGATGCAATTCCAACGCCTATTTTAAACGCAACCTCCTGATTTAACTCAGTAGGTATCCTGCCCCTTACATCATAGGCTTTAAAGCAGGATATCTCTGAAGTCATTCTTAAATAGGTTGACTATAGTATGGAAAGAATAGATACATCACAATGGTACAAATCACCAATGTAAGTAGCATTACTGGAAGACCTTTTTTAGCCCACATCAATGGAGTTATTGCCATACTTGGATCGCCAGTATCTCTGGCAAGCCTTTCTGACACAGTCACAATGAAAACATTGGCCGTTGAGCCAATATGGGTCCCATTACCCCCCATTCCAACACCAAGTGCAAGGCACCACCATAATGCAGCAACATTTACGCCTTGGGTTTCAATAGATAGAATAATTGGAATCATCGCTGCTGTGAAAGGTATGTTATCGATTGCAGCTGACATGATCGCAGCTACCCACATCAAGATAATACAAGCAAGCAAGAAATCTTCTTTGACAAACGGAATGATATAGGTACCTAAATACTCAAGGAAGCCACTGCCCTCAACACCGCCAACAATCATGAAAAGAGCGATGAAAAACATAAGCAAAGGGATTTCTACATCATGCATGATGTCCTCGAGCTCTAAACGCTTCTGTAACATTACTAAGGTAATCAAGCCAGCACCTGCTACCATCCATGGCTGCCAGCTAATAGTGTTATGAATAATAAACAGCACCACCATCATGGCTAAAACAAATAATGACTTATTCCATAAGCCCTTATCTTTGTAATCAAGTGACTCATCAAAGACCCCTTCAGATTTTTTATCCAATTCTTTTTTGAATAGAACTCTCATGAAAAACAAAGTCGCTATCCACGCCACAAAGACAATGGGTCCCATTTTTAATAAGAAGGGTGTAAAGGCAATATTTGCAGCATCAGGAGACCCAATCATTAAATTAGGCGGATCACCTACTAGGGTTGCAACTCCACCTGTATCAGATAGAAGTGCAGCCGCCATTAAATATGGTATTGCCGATACCTTCATCTTCTGACAAATCAACACTATTAATGGTCCAAAGATAACTACTGTTGTTACGTTGTCGAGCAACAGTGAAATAACAGTAACAGCTGTTCCAATCATAGCCAACATAAGGAATTGACGACCTTTTGCAAATCTTCCAATTTCATATGCAAGTACTTCAAAACCGCCTGTTTTGATCATAATCGCCACAATGCCCATCATTGC
>CAUZCF010000065.1:0-5669 GCA_963578425.1 Gammaproteobacteria bacterium
TTAGTTGAAATCTCTTTGTAAGTTGTTCCTGGGGTTAAATATTGTTGTGCTATTTTCCATCCTTCCAGTATTGCTTGATGTCTTTCAACTTGAATTGAATTAGGTTTCTCAATAACAGCACATCTTCCAAAATCTCCATGGTATCTTTTGTATTGCCCCAGAGCATCAAACATAATAGGTTCGTTCTTTCTGCATACCTCATTGGGTAAATCGCCAACTCCACATAAAAGGTACACACCTCTGCCACCTCTTTTTGCCATTTCGCTCATATAATGATTCTCTATTTCATCCCAACCAGCTCCGTCATACATGAAATCTATGGAACTCAACAATGATTCCTCATTGATCAAAGCTGCTTTTTTTAAAATCTCAATCTCATTTGCAGTTTTAACCAGCCTAATTTCATTGAACAGATCAGGCCTGAATTCACACTCAATCTCTATTGAACTCTGATCCTTTAACCATCGCTGGATTCTCAGATCATCTGTGGCCACTTTTTTCTTTTCTAAGCCTGAAGACTTAATTCCTCTGATCAGAGCTTGTATAGAGTTTTCAGTAAAATTGTCCCTAAAATCATCAATGATTCTTTTCCATTTACTCTCTAATTCATTTAACTCTTGAGTATCACTAACAGGCCAACTTTCATAATCTAGACCTTTAGGTAAACCGTCCTCAAAATAATCTCCTTCTCCATCAGAAGAGTAAGCATAAACATTGGATATCCATGATCTTCCCTTTGTTTCTAATCGTCTTAATTCTAAGGCAGGGAGAACCATTGATGGTTGACTCTCTTGACGTTTTGGAACAATTGCAAAATAAGTACCTTCAAAACCAATTGGCGTGTAATACAAGCCCCAATAACCTGAGAGGTAATAGAAATTTATAGGGGTTACCGCTATTAAACCGTCCAAGCCTTCACGATCCAAGATTTGCTCAGCTCGTTGCTGGTTGATTAGTTTTTTTGTTTCAGTCAAATTCTAAGAGTAAAAACTCTGTTTGTTCTTAGCTCTTTCTCTAAGACTATCAGGGGCCTTAAATCTTTCACCGAATCGTTCGGAGTAATCATCACAACGCTGAACGAAGTTTTCAATACCCACCATATCAATGTAAGAAAAAACTCCTCCAGACCATGGAGGAAAACCCCAACCGAAAATAGACCCAATGTCGCCATCATCAGGGCTTGTAAGGACATTTTCCTCTAAACAACGATAGGCATCTAGTGCTTGTACGGTCATCAAACGATCTTTAACTTCTTGAATATCAGGTTGTTTATCACTAACAGGGTAAATATCAGCTAAGCCCTTCCAAAGAGTTTTCTTAGCACCTTCAGGGTAATCATAGAATCCTTTACCGAATCGTTTACCAAGTCGGCCTAGTTCATACATTTTCTCGCTGACAGCTACTGCTGACATAGGCTTATAGTCATCTCCCATGTCTTCTCGGGTCTGTAAGTGGATTTTATGAGACAGATCGATTGTGGTTTCATCCTGAACAGCAAATGGTCCCACTGGATACCCAGCGTGTCTAGCAGCATTCTCTATCAAAGAAGGGCTGGTGCCCTCTCTTAGCATTTCATTAGCTTCATTACAGGATGTGCTAAAAACTCTGGATGTAAAGAACCCTCGACTATCATTAATGACAATCGGTGTTTTCCTAATTTGCTGAATGTAATCCAATGACTTAGCCAAAGCTTCATCAGATGATTGCTCACCCATAATCATCTCGACCAATGGCATTTTCTCTACTGGAGAAAAAAAGTGCATTCCAATAAAGTTATGAGGTCTAACTGATGCTTCTGCTAGACCTGATATAGGTAATGTTGAGGTATTTGAAGCAAATACAATATCGTCTCCAATAACAGCTTCAGTTTTTTGTGTAACATCCGCTTTGATCTCTCTATTTTCAAAAACAGCTTCGATGATCAAATCACAATCTTTGAGATCGTTAAAGTCAGTTGTAGGAATAATATTATCCAAAATCGCAGCCTTCTTCTCTTCAGTCATTTTCTTTAAAGCAACACTCTTTTGAAAATATTTTTCAGAGTATGCCTTGCCCTTCGCCGCTTTTTCTTCAGTTGAATCTAGCAAGTAAATTTTCATTCCAGCCTGAGCGCTGACCAAAGTAATTCCTGCTCCCATCATCCCAGCACCCAACATACCTAGAGTTTTTACTTTGTGTTTCTCAACCCCTTCTGGTCTGGCCCTTAACTTATCTGCTGATTGTTTATTAATAAAAAGACTTCTAATCATATTCCCAGCAACTGGATCGACAAGCAGACCAACAAAGTATTTCGCTTCTATTTTTAAACCAGTATCAATCGGTACCTGACAGCCCTCATAAACAGACGAAACAATCGAGATTGGTGAAGGATAATTATGGTTCGTATTCTTTGCTACCATTGCATTGATCACGGAGAACATCTGAATTGTTGATGTCGTATTCGGATCAAATCCTCCTGGTATTTTGAACCCTTTCTTATCCCACGGTTGGACTGCTTTCCCGCCATCGAGTATCCATTTTTTGGCTTTGTCTATAAGTTCATCTGCTGCACATAACTCATTGATAATACCGAGAGCTAAAGCAATTTTAGGTTTGACATGTTTACCTTGTGTCATCAACTCTAGCGCTGACTGAATTCCAATTAATCTTGGAAGTCTCTGGGTGCCTCCACCACCAGGCAATAAACCCACTTGAACTTCTGGTAATCCGAGAACAGCGTCATTTCTATCAACTGCAATTCTATAGTGACATGACAGTGTTATTTCAAGTCCACCTCCCAATGCAGTGCCATTGATAGCAGCCACAAAAGGTTTGCCGGACGTTTCCATGGTTCGATTGAGCTGGTGGCTTTGGATAACTCTTTCAGCCATTGCTGACGCATCGCCAAGACCAATCAATTCTGGCAACATTGATTTCAAGTCGGCGCCAGCCATAAAATCATTTTTTGCTGAAGTTACCACAGCACCAATAATTTTTTCATCTTTGATAACTTCGCCAACACAATTGCTAAAATCATTTGCAAAATCTGTAGTGATTACATTCATAGGACGATCAACTACATCGATCTCAATTACAGCAATGCCATCTTGATCAACATTCATTTTGACGGTTTTACTCATAGGTACTTCCTTTTATATTTATTTCTCTTTTATACTCGTTCTACAATTGTAGAGGTCCCCATACCACCGCCTATACAAAGATTAACCAGGCCTGTATTAAGATCTCTTCTTTCCATTTCATCAATCAATGTTCCTAAAACCATTCCCCCGGTTGCTCCAAGTGGGTGGCCCATAGCAATGGCTCCGCCATTAACATTAATCTGTTCATGATCAATATCCATTTGTTGCATATAATGAAGCACAACCACTGCGAATGCTTCATTGAGTTCAAACAAATCAATATTATCTTTATTCATTCCACATCGTTTTAGTACTTTTTCAGCTGATGGAGCTGGCCCAGTAAGCATAATTGTAGGCTCACTTCCAATCGAAGCAAAACCAACTATACGCGCTCTTGGGGTAAGCCCTAATTCTTCACCAATCTCTTTAGTGCCGACTAGTACAGCGCTCGCGCCATCTACAATAACACTGGAATTACCAGCATGATGAACATGTTCTATTTTTTCCACCTCAGGATATCGCTGAATTGCTACCGAATTAAAACCAAATTGACCCATTTGAATAAATGCAGGCTTAATTTTTGCTAAATCTTCCATCGATGTTCCGGTTCTAATACACTCGTCATGATCAAGAAGAACCTCGCCTAAATTATCTTTAATTGGAACAATTGAATTATCAAAATAGCCTTGATCTCTTGCATTTGAAGCTCTTTTCTGACTTTCAACAGCATAGGCATCAACATCATCTCTGCTAAATCCATATTTGGAAGCAATTAAGTCGGCACTAATACCTTGTGGAACAATATAGTTACTATAAGCTACTTGGGGATCCACACCTAGCGCACCACCAACAGAATTCATTGATACTCTAGACATCGATTCTAAACCTCCACCGATGCAAAGATCTGACATACCTGACATCACTTGTGCTGCTCCAGAGTTTACAGCTTCCAAACCAGAAGCACAGAAACGATTTAATTGCTTACCGGCAGCTTCTTCTGCATAACCTGCATTAATAGCAGCAACACGTGCTGGATTTGAACCTTGCTCTCCTTGGCTATGAACCACTCCCATAATCACATCATCAACACGGCTTGTGTCGAGATCATTTCGATCTCTGAGTGCTTCCAAAACCTGTGTCAGTAATTCAATGGGCGTTACCTGATGGAGTGATCCATCTGATTTACCTTTGCCTCTAGGGCTTCTTACATGATCAAAAATATATGCGTCTGTCATAATTCACCTATTTCATTTAGTTGGTAATCTAGAGTCAATAATTCTAATACAAAACACAATAATCCGATATATTTCTGTGTTGTTTTTCGGTTACAATTCATCTTCTGGGTTTCATTAAAAAACTAAAAGAGGATAAGCATGAATATTGAAAATAAAACTATAGTAATAACTGGCGCAGCACGAGGACTTGGCGCAGCTATGGCTAAACGCTTAGCAACACATAAATGCAAATTAGGATTAATTGATCTTGATAAGGACAACATTGCTGACACTGCAAGTGCTTGCGAAGCAGCTGGCGCAGAAGTTACTTGTGTTTCTGCAGATGTCACCAAAGAAGATGATGTGATTAACTCCTATGCACAAGTTGTTTCTGATCTTGGACCTTTATTTGGTTCAATCAATAATGCTGGGATTACTAGGGATGGTCTTTTGGTTAAATTTAAAGATGGAGAATTTGTTAAAAGGATGTCGCTTGAAGATTGGCAAGCTGTTATTGATCTTAACCTAACCGGTGTCTTTTTATGTGGCAGAGAGGCTGCTCAGCATATGATTGAAGGGCAATCAGGAGGGGTAATTATTAATATCTCAAGTATCGCTAGACATGGAAACTTTGGTCAAACCAACTACTCTGCAACAAAAGCAGGCGTTCAATCTATGGCTGTTGTTTGGGCTAAAGAGCTTTCTAAATATGGTATTCGAGTAAACTCCATTGCGCCTGGCTTTATAAATACAGAAATGGTTGCTGGAATGCCTGATCATGTTAAAGAAAGCTTAACTAAAATGGTGCCAACTGGTCGTATTGGCGAGCCTGACGAAGTAGCAAATGCAGCCGAGTTTATTTTCATGAATGAGTATTTTTCTGGTCGTTGTATTGATCTAGATGGTGCTCAGAGACTCTAAAATAAGGTGTCTATTTCCATTTTTCATAACCCCAGGTGTAGTAAATCAAGACAAAGTCTAGAAATACTTGAGAAAAATGGAGTCAACACGAAGGTGATCCTCTATCTTCAATATCCTCCGTCAGCATCAGAACTTAAGAAGATATTAAGGAAACTCAAAATGAGTCCATTGGATATTGTTCGTAAAGGTGAATCCCGCTTCAAAGAGTTAGCTATTTCTTTAGAAAGTATAAGCGAAGAGGAACTGATTACATTAATGGTGAAGAACCCCATACTTATTGAAAGACCGATCATTTTTGATCAAAATAGAGCTGTGATTGGAAGACCACCTGAAAATACACTCAATTTAATAGATTTCTAAATGGCTGATATCAATCGTAAAAGAAGAAATGTTCTTAAATCTAGTTTATCGCTTG
>CAUZCF010000066.1:0-5551 GCA_963578425.1 Gammaproteobacteria bacterium
GTATTTTTTGACTAAATCAACCTCACCATCTCCTGTGTGTAAGCCCCACTAATCCTCCACAGTCAGATGCCCTCCACAACCTACCCAATTCTTGTAAAATACACCTAATGATGATATATTGATTACTCGAAAACCTACCTGGCTGATTGAAGCAAGTTTCTGCCGACTGAAAAACTTAGAGATTTCTTTTGGCCACTCCACTTTTCTCTCTGTCAAAAATTACAAGTACTATCAACTATAGCAACTGGGCGAAGATAGCATTTTTGTTCCTAATTTATATAAAATTATACTTTGGAATCATGGAAATAAATTCAAAGTTTTTAGGTATTAGCTGCATTATTTTAGCTCATGTTTTCTTTACAACCCAGGATATGGCAATCAAGTTTATAAGTGGAGATTATGCTTTGCATCAGGTAATGATGACACGTTCAATTGTAGCAATCTTGTTCACACTACTTATATTTGTCCCAATAGATGGTGGGTTCAAATATCTCCGTACCCAGCGACTGGGCCTCCATCTTTTAAGAGGATTTGGTATAGTGATCGCTAACCTTTGCTTTTTTACAGCATTAATCAGCATGCCACTAGCCGAAGTTAAAGCTATCTTCTTTATTGCACCATTGTTAATTACGGTACTGTCAGTATTTCTATTAGGAGAAAAGGTAGGCCTACGTAGTTGGATAGCTGTGCTGGTGGGACTTTTAGGGGTGATGATTATGCTCAGGCCTGGTTCTGGGTTTTCCAATCCTGCAAGCATACTTCCTTTAGTAGCAGCATTAGCCTATGCGCTGGTACAGATCATGACTCGCAAAATAGGTGAAACCGAAAATGCCTCAACAATGGCCTTTTATATTCAGCTGAATTTTGTTGCCGTCAGCGGTCTCATGGGTTTGATCTTTGGAGATGGACATTTAGCCGATCCATCTCAACCAACACTCAATTATCTATTTCGGCCCTGGACAGTTCCATCTTGGGGAGACGGTATGATCATTATTGGGATAGGTCTCATAAATGGATTGGCAACCTACTTCATCAGCCAGGCTTACCGAATCTCAAAAGCAGGAACAGTTGCACCTTTTGAATATGTAGCTCTCCCTTGCTCAATTTTCTGGAGCATCACTGTTTTTGGAGATTGGCCTGATATTGTATCCTGGCTGGGTATTGTTCTAATAGCTGGTGCTGGTCTCTTCATAGCCTACAGTGAAACTGTTCAAGGTAGAAAAAATGTTCTCTATGGTTCTATGCCCAGAAACCGCTAATGCCATCAAAACTTTTTAACATTTGAGAATCATCTGTGACTAACCTTCACTAATTCTTCACAGTCAGACAAGCCTCCACAATCTTCCCAATTCTTGTCAATCATACCAAATGGTGGTATCTCTTAGATTGTTAGCACGTGCGAAAACGTGGAAAAACTTTTGTGCATATTTTTTGCCAGAAGATTATTCCATTTTTCTAAATAATTTATGAGTACCTCATATTTTACCGCAAGTACTGCATTTCAATTGTTCCAAGCAGGGAAAACAAAATATCCCGAGGGTAACAATTGGAGTGTAACCCGCATCACTGAGGAAATCGTTGATGCTCAACTGAATCGTTAATCAACCAGGAGCAAATACTATGAAGACAGGAGTTATTACCGACGGCATCAGCCTTGATTTTGAACATGCCCTCTCAGTCATGGATGAGTATGGACTCGAATATGCCGAACTCCAATTTGTATGGGATAAAGAAGTTGGGTTTCTGGAACACGAGGAAGTGAAGCGGGTCAAGGAACTCCTTAAACGGCATGGGGAAAAAGTGTCCAATATCTGCCACCACATCTTCGCTGGAATGCGGATGACTGAGAAACCAGGAGGTCAACTGCATCAGACCCATCTGGACCGCCTAAAGCGATGCATGTAAATCGCACATGAAGTGGAATCTCCTTGTGTCAGAATCCTTTCACCTAAGAAAGAACAGATCCTTTTCGGATCTCATGGCGCTGAAAAATGGAATGTGGCGAAGGGAGCCTGGGACGCCCTACTTCCCATAATCGCTCCGGCAGTAGAAATTGCGAAAAAGGAGAATCTGAAACTTGTGGTTGAAACTGGCAACGGCACCATGATCAACTCATCATGGACCAGCAGGAAATTGATTGATGACCTTGACGCCAAGGGAACACTATGGGTCCTCTGGGATCCGGCCAATAATTGCTGGTGCCATGAAAAAGCATATCCCGACGGATAAGAAGAAATCCGCGATGGCTACCTAGCGCACATCCATATCAAGGATGTCCAAGTCAACACCCCCAAGGCTTTTCTGGAAGTCAGGGAGATGGGGAAAGGGCAGCTTGCCGACCAGTTTCATGCGATGGCCGGTGCTCTGCGTATTGATCTATATGAAGGAGTTGTTTCTTTTGAGAGCGTCTACCATCCCGGAAACGGAGACTATGAGGCAGGCTTTCGCCTCAACATTGAAAAATTCATGAATTTGTTTAATTGAAGGTATTAAAACATAATTATTATTTAACAAATTTAGTATTAGTTTTTGTTTTTAGGTGATTCAAGTCTTAATTTAAGATTAATAATTGGATATTAATGGTCATTCTTTTTCACTTTAATCAGATTGAAAATATTAAATGCAGATTAATAATTATACTTGACAAATTATTATTATAGAGTATACTCTCCCAGCCACAGACAGGGATACATTTTTTCTATAGACAATTTGTGAAAGGAACTCGAACTTTAGTCTGCTGATGAAAGATGCCCACTTTTATTATTAAACTGCTCACGGTGATGAAATCATAAGGGTTGAGATACGAAAGGTTTATTTGCTTAAGATAAAAGAAGTACACGCTGGTTATGGGCGTTTGAAGATTCTGCGGGGCATCAACCTCAGTGTTTCTCAAGGAACCATCGTTGCCCTCCTTGGAGGAAATGGGACTGGAAAGTCTACACTGCTTAAGACCATCTCCGGATTGCTACCAGTCATGGAGGGTAGTATTGAATTTGATAAAAAAGTTATCACGGACAGTAAACCTCATCACATCGTACGTTCTGGTCTCGTTCAGGTTACCCAGTCTAAAGAAGCTTACCCGGCTATGACAGTAGAGGAAAACCTCATGGTTGGGGCTTTTACACGCAGTGACAAGGCTGAAATAAAGTATGACCTTGAGGGAATATACTCTTTTTTCCCTGCACTAAAGGATCGAAGAAATATGCTTTCCGGGACACTTAGCGGTGGTGAGGTGCAGATGCTTGTTACTGGGCGAGGATTGATGGCGAAACCCAAGATGCTTATGTTGGATGAACCAAGTGCTGCGCTTGCCCCAAAGGTGGTTCTTGAAATTTTTGCAAACATTTACAAGATCAGCCAGACCGGTGTAACAATCTTAGTGGTTGAGCAGAATGTAAGAATGGCGCTCTTACTTGCCCAGTACGCCTACATTATACGTGACGGTCGAATTATGATCGAAGGCAAGTCGGAAGAATTGATTAATGATCCTGCAATTAAGGAATTCTTTCTAGGAGGTACAGTAACTGATACTTCTAAGAAATTGAATGCATGAAACATTTTAGAGACAATGACAATGGACTTTGATTTCAATTCGCTTTTAGCATTTATCATTTTCGGTATCACGATAGGCGTAGTATATGGCATCGTAGCTCTCGGCATTTCACTGATTTATTCAGGTTTGGACATAGTACATTTTGCCCATGGAGAAATTTACATGTTTGGAGCTTTTATTGGACTATTTTTGTCTCAAGAACTAGGGGTGCCATATCCTTTTGCAATTATAGGTGCAATGATTTTTGCTGCCCTTCTGGGGATGGGCATTGAGAGAGTTTTTTATCGCCGGCTCACCCAAGCTGGAGGTGGTTACACGGTCGCGGGCATGGGAATGATTATATGCGGTTTTGGAATGTCCGTCGCACTGATGAATGTCGCTTTTCTAATCTGGGGAGCTGGTGCAGAACCATTTCCTGTCAATCTGGGTATGCCTCTGCAATTGGGAGATATTTCCATCCCACAAAGTTATGTGCTAACTGCAGTTGTATCGATGTTGCTGATGGTTGTGCTGAACTATTTTATCCGCCACACAAAGCTTGGTTTGGCAGTGCGAGCAGTTGCTCACAATAAGGATATTGCTTATCTGATGGGTATCAATGTTCCGCTAGTCATTTCCCTAATTTTTGGTCTGGGCTGTGCTTTAGCTGCAGCTGCAGGTGTATTGATTGGCCCTATGCAATCAGTTCAAGTTGAAATGGGGTACTTGATGTTGATGAAGGCTTTCGCAGCTGCAGTGGTTGGAGGATTTGGAAGTTTGCCAGGGGCCTTGATTGGAGGGATTTTAGTGGGTATTTTTGAAAATTTAGGGGCAGCCTATATTTCTCCCAGCCACAAAGACATATACGCCTTTTTACTATTGATTCTTGTCTTGATATTTAGACCGTCTGGACTGTTTGGGGTCATCGCAAAAGTGAAAGCATGACAGCTTATTTATGCCAAAGAATCCAATTTTTAAAACCTTAAATAAGGAGGAAAAATGAAGCACGATTTTTAAAGGTGTGAGATTAATCATACCTTAATTAACTCATTAATTTTAATAATCTAATCAAAGGTAAAATTATGTTTAAAACAAGTAAAATATGTTTAGGTGCCGTTGCTTTGAGCTTCATGTTTGTGTCGACGGTAGTTTATGCAGGAGAAATCCGCATTGGTATCACCATGAGGATGGTGAGTGAAAATGGCCAGAAGTATGGCCGGATGATGATGGATGAAATCGACATCATCAACAAGGCTGGTGGGATCAACGGGAATAAGATAGTAGCGACCTTGATGAACGATGAGTGTAAGTCGGATAAAGGTGTTGCTAACGCGAACAAGCTGATTTCTCAGAAAAAAATTCATTTGCTTATCGGATCTACCTGTTCTTCTGTCTCACTGCCAATCGTGGCTGTGACAGCGAAGGCAAAGGTGCCACAAATCATCCCCCACTCTACAAATGCAAAAATCACTAAGTTAGGCAGTGCCTGGGTATTCAGGGTTCCCGTTTCAGGTCGATTTTACGCTGGTGTGAACGCCAAATATGTGGGTGAAAACATCGGGAAGCGTATTGCATACATCTGTGCTGCTGACGCTGCGTCTCAAAACGATTGCAACGCTATGCAGGTCCAGATGAGAAGCCAGCATGATGTAGAGCCTGCTTATGTTGCTCAAGTGCAGGAAAAAGAAGTTGATTTCCGCACACACATGCATAAGATTAAGAGTAATAACGTAGACGGTATTATGATTGCTGCACTAGCAGAAACTATGGCTCGTGCCCTTATCCAATCCTATGAAGCAGGGATGGATGAAAGCGTGAGGCGTATTGGTTCCTCATCGGCATCAAACGCTCCAGTTCCTAAGATTGCAGGTGATGCTGTCAAGAACGTGTTCTTTGCAGCAGCTTATGCGGCGGCTGACAAGCGTCCGATAGCAAGACTCTTCAACGAAATGGTTCGTGAGCGCTATGGCATTCATGCCCCTGATCATGACTTCTCTCAAGCCTATGACTTGATCCGGA
>CAUZCF010000067.1:0-5497 GCA_963578425.1 Gammaproteobacteria bacterium
TTCTAGGAAAAGGCTGAGTCATTATACTTTTGAGGTTATTTTTGGTACTTAGTGATTGCCAAATTTCTTCCGTGATAAATGGGATTATTGGATGTAACGCCCTTAAAGATATTTCAAGAACTTGTATGAGGTTATTTTTCATTTGTGATTTCTGACTCTCTGTTTTATTTGAATCATTTAAGAAAGATTTTGAGAGTTCAAGATACCAGTCACAGTAGTCATTCCAAATAAATTCATATAGACCGTTAGAAGCTCTATCAAGCCTATATTCATTAAAGTTTTTTTCAGTATTAGGCAATAGTGAGGATAATTTTGATTGGATCCATAGATCTACAATATTAGAATCAGTTTGTTTTTCTGTTTCGGGCTCATATTTAAAATTATTTGTGTTCATTTTTACAAAACGAGCAGCGTTCCATAATTTATTACAAAAATTCCTATAACCTTCTACTCGATTCAGATCAAGTCTTATGTCTCTCCCTGTGGTTGCTTGAATTGCAAAGGTAAACCTTAAGGCATCTGTCCCATATTCTGGAATTCCATTAGGAAATTCTTTTTTGGTTTCTTTGATTATTCTTTGTGCCATCTCAGGCTGCATTAATCCTTGGGTTCTTTTCTCAGTGAGTGTTTTGAGGTCTATACCGTCTATTACATCTAAAGGGTCAAGAATATTACCTTTTGATTTAGACATTTTTTGTCCATTCTTATCTCTTATTAATCCATGAATGTAAACTTCATTGAATGGGATTTCACCCATAAACTTAATTCCCATCATGATCATTCTAGCTACCCAAAAAAATATAATATCGAATCCTGTCACTAAGACATTAGTGGGGTAGAAGGTATCAAGATCATAAGTCTTATGGGGCCAACCTAGACTAGAAAATGGCCATAGAGCTGAGGAAAACCATGTGTCCAGCACATCATCATCCTGTTTGAGTCTGATAGAAGGATTTATTTGTTGTTCCTTTCTAACTGCTTCTTCACTCTTGCCAACATAAACATTGCCTTCATTATCATACCAAGCCGGTATTCTGTGACCCCACCATAGTTGTCGACTAATACACCAGTCTTGAATATTTTCCATCCAATCAAAATAGGTTTTTGACCAATTTTCAGGAACAAATTTTAATTCGCCATCTTTAACAACTTTAATAGCCGGTTCTGCAAGTGGTTTCATTTTCACAAACCATTGGTCTGTCAGTAAAGGTTCCAAAATAGCGCCACTCCTGTCTCCTCTTGGAACGCTGAGTTGATAATCTTCAATTTTGTCTAAAAGACCTAATGATTTAATCTTTTCAATAATCATTTTTCTGGCAACGAAACGATCTAGTCCAATAAATTCATGAGGAACCGATTGATTCATCTTGGCTTCTTTGGTGAGAATATTAATGACTTCAAGACCATGTCGTTTTCCGATTTCAAAATCATTAAAATCATGAGCTGGAGTTATTTTTACACATCCACTACCAAATTCTTGGTCAGCATATTCATCAGCAATAATTGGTATAGACCTATTAGTTAATGGTAATTCTATTTCTTTTCCTATTAGATCTTTATATCGCTTATCCTTCGGGTTTACAGCAACTGCAGTATCACCTAACATAGTTTCAGGTCTTGTGGTTGCTACAGTTATTGAATCAGTTGTACCTTTTATCGGGTATTTAAAATGCCACAAAAAACTGCTTTCTTCAGATTGAATAACCTCTAAGTCTGATAAGGCAGTTAAAAGTACAGGGTCCCAATTAACTAATCTTTTACCTTTATAGATAAGACCTTCTTTGTAGAGTTTTATAAAAACCTCTTGAACACCTTCCGCCAGTTCATCATCCATTGTAAACTTTTCTTTTGTCCAATCTGTTGATGTACCTAGACGTTTTAATTGGTTAGAAATAGTGTCACCTGATTGTTTTTTCCATTCCCAAACTTTCTTCTCAAAAGCCTTTCTGCCCAATTCAGTTCTGGAAGAACCTTCTTGTTCTAGTTGTCGCTCAACCACCATCTGAGTGGCAATACCTGCATGGTCTGTTCCTACTTGCCATAAGGTATTTTTTCCTGTCATTCGTTGATATCGAATCAAGGTATCCATTATTGTGTCTTGGAAAGCATGTCCCATATGTAATGTTCCTGTTACATTTGGCGGAGGAATAACAATACAAAAAGAATCGCCCTTTTTACTTGGTGCAAAATATCCAGCATCTTCCCAAGATTTGTAAATCCTTTTTTCTATTGTTTTTGGATTATAGGTTTTGTCCATATTCTAATCTGCTTTATGTGCTTTAATTATAGAACCATTTGCTTTATAAGCTTTCCATTTTTCTCTGGCTTTATTTTTTTTATTTTCATCACTGCCCACGATTTCATGAATTTTTGAAGTGCTTGTTGATGCCCTTGGAATGCCTTGACTAACATTAATTAGAGCTTCTGCTGTTTCAATTTGATTGGTATCCCAACCTATTATTACGGGTGTTTTTTCTTCTTCTGGATGACCTAATATTGTGTGTGGAATAAAGCTTTCTTGTCTAAAAGTCCATAACAAGCTATCAAACTCTTTAGCTTCATTTTCACTATCGAAATGAATATAGATAGGTTTTGATCCTTGCTTGTAACCTTTTTCAACTAATCTACAAATATAAACTAGTAAATCTCTTCCTGATGTTTTTTCAAAGTAATGGAAAAAAACTTGCATATTTTGCAAGTCTTAATTGCCTGATTCATTGATTAAAAATTCAGAAACCAAGCCAACCGGCCTACCTGTTGCTCCTTTGTTTTGACCTTCTAACCAAGCGACACCGGCAATATCAATGTGTGCCCATTCAAAATCGCCCACAAATTTTTGAAGGAAACACCCCGCAGTGATGGTTCCAGCTCCTGAGCCTCTTGTACTAATGTTTGCAACATCAGCAAAATTACTCACTATCTGATTAGAATAGTCTTCTGTCAATGGGAGTCTCCATGTTGCATCACCTGAATCAATTCCAGCATTCAATAGTTTTTCAGCAAGATCATCCGAGTTAGACATCAAACCAGAATGATGCTGGCCTAGAGCAACAACACAGGCTCCAGTAAGTGTTGCCATATCAATAATCGATTTTGGTTTATATCTTTGTGCATAAGTTAGGGCATCTGCTAGGATTAATCGTCCTTCAGCGTCTGTGTTTAATATTTCTATCGTTTGACCTGACATTGACTTAACAATATCTCCAGGTTTTGTTGCTGTAGAGCTGGGGACATTTTCACAAGTAGGAACAATGAAAACAGCGTTTAAATTCAAACCTAGCTCAGCAACAACTTGAAGTAAGCCGATAGTAGTGGCGGCACCGCACATATCGTATTTCATTTCATCCATACTGTTAGAAGGTTTTAGTGAAATTCCCCCTGTGTCAAAAGTAATTCCCTTTCCAACAATCGCAATAGGCTTTTCATTTTTTCTTGCGCCTTTATATTCAGCTATAATCATTTTTGCTGGTTCCGAAGCTCCAGCAGTTACAGATAATAGAGAATTCATCTTAAATTTTTTCATCTGAGATTCATTTAATACTTCTACGCTGACTGTTTTGTGTTTACGACCAATCTTTTTTGCCTCATTAGCAAGATGTGTTGGTGTGCAGATATTTGAAGGTAAGTCTGCCAAAAGCCTTACTGTTTTTATTGCTTTACCGATGGCATCTCCGTTATTAAATCCTCTTTTCATTTCAGAGGATCTAGCTTTACCGTTAGTGCCATGATAGAGCTTATTTAGGGATATTTTCTTTTCATTACTTGGCTTTGTAAAAGTGTACTGATAGGAAATTTGATGCCAAGCTTCAGCTAGCATTTTCGTAGCACGATATTCAGTTCCAGCCTTATTTCCACAAATATCGCTTGTTCCAAGAAAGCTTATAGCACTTTTATGAGTAGTCTTAGACAATTTTGAGAGAGCTGAGATTAATGCCTTTTTATAGTTTTTCTCATTATATTTTTCGTATTTTCCGCAGCCAACCAAAACTAGCCGTTTATAGGTTTTTCCTGTAATAGGTAAGATTCTACTCTGACCAATTTTCCCTTGTATGTCCTTGTTTTCCTGGAAATTAGAAATAATTTTATTGTTTGCTGTATTTATTGTTTTTGTTGCTCCTCTTAATTTAGGATCATCAAAAATAGGGAGGATAAGGCAGTCGACTTTTGCCTCAATAGCCTTGTTTGTATTTATTAAAAAATTCATTCTATTCACTCATTAATTTAAATTTATATTAAAAGGAAAAACCTGAAAAAACTATAATCTTTATAGTATTTCTAAGATGATAATTGTAGTGTAATGAGATGAGCTTTAAAACCAATAATTAAAGGCTATTTTTTAATCTTAATGAATATGCAGATTTTATGAATAAGATTATTGGAAAATATTTTTTAAAGGAGTTAGTAACGACCTGGTTTGCTGTTACTCTCATTCTCCTTATTATTTTATCTACTAATAAGTTTACTGATGTTATTGGAGATATTGCGTCTGGGGATTTGCCATCATCTTTTTTGTTTCAAGTTATTTTTTATTCATCAATAGATTATTTGGTGATTCTCATCCCACTGAGCACTTTCCTATCTATTCTTATGGTCCTTGGAAGATTTTACAAAAATAGTGAAATGACAGCTATTTTAAGCTCAGGTGTTGGCCCTTCTCATTTATATCGTGTTTTAAGTGGACCTTTAGTTGTATTAATAGCCAGCTTATTATTAATTTCTGTTTTTGTATCTCCTCAAGCAAAAAAGAGTATTGAATTATCAAAACAAAATGCTTTGACAAAGATTGGTATAGAATTTTTTGAACCTGGAAGATTTATTACCTTAAAAGATGGTGCTGTTTTTTACTCAAAAGAAAGGCTTGGTAATAACAGATTTTTAGAGGTGTTCATGCAAATTGAGATCGAAGGAGAAGTTAGTGTTGTTACAGCAGAATATGCTGAGATTCAAGGAACTCAGGGTAATAATGTTTTAGTTTTCTTTAATGGTCGAAGATATCAAGGTAAGCCAGGTGATAACGATTTTAGAGTCTTAGAGTTCTCAGAACATCAGTTACCCTTATTTATCAGCAAAACTAATAAAGACACCAATAATATTTCAACTGAAAGCATGAGTAACCTATTGAGACAGCCAGATTTATTATCTCAAGCTGAAGTACAATGGCGACTTTCTCCGTCTATTGCTTTAGTCATTTTAGTCTTGCTGGCTGTTCCTCTAAGTAAAACTTCCCCCAGACAAGGTCAGTATGGAGGTTTGGTGCTGGGTGTTTTAGTTTATATGATTTATGTTAATTTGCTTGGTGCTGCCAGAGTATGGTTTGAGCAGGGGGATTCACCTCAGGTGATTGGTCTTTGGTGGGTTCATTGCCTCGGTTTTATTTTTACATTGTTTATGATTTTAACCAGCTATAATTTTTTTAGTCGGTTAACAACCATCAGGGAGAAAAAATGAAAGTCATAGATTGGTATATTTTTAGATCTATCACAAAGATGACATTTAT
>CAUZCF010000068.1:0-5439 GCA_963578425.1 Gammaproteobacteria bacterium
AAGTCATAATGAAAAAATATTCGAGATTGCTTTCATCAGTATCCATGACTGGATGACGATTCCGTTTTCCAATGTTTCCAATATTTTGAAGTAAGTTATTCTCTATTAAATGATCCTTATATAATGTTAAAGAACATTGAAACTCTTTTATTGTGAGTTCTGGTTTTAGATTGAAACAACTTAACATGTGAAACATTTTTACTTCCTTAAAATCGATCTTGGTATGGCATTCACACCCAAATCCTAACAAGCCAACTCCAAATAAACAAACTAGCAGTCTGTCAACTGCTTGGAATACATATAAAGTGTTGATTTAGATCGATTTGATTTAAACTATTAATAGACTTCTTGTTAATCAAGATAACATTACTAAAATTGTCTTTTTTGGTGAACCTATGGTGAACCTAAAGTAGAAAAAAGTAGCTTGGTGAACCAGTTGGTG
Organism: Gammaproteobacteria bacterium; assembly: GCA_963578425.1. Taxonomy (GTDB): domain Bacteria; phylum Pseudomonadota; class Gammaproteobacteria; order Steroidobacterales; family UBA11654; genus CACPJA01. Next base: position 443 of record CAUZCF010000068.1, read on the forward strand.
AACTTTTTAGAACAACTGGAAGTCAATAAATACAAAGGGCCTGTAGCTCAGTTGGTTAGAGCAGTGGACTCATAATCCATTGGTCGGAGGTTCGAGTCCTCCCGGGCCCACCAACTCTCCATTCTAACTTCATTTTTCTCTGATCATTATGTGGTATAAATTACAGATGAAAACAATACTTAACCCAATAATACTTTCCTTTTTTCTGAGCACCTCATGTTGGTCTTTACCAACAGAATATTTAGCAATCTATAATGCCAAACTAAAGCAAGCAAATGGTGTCCTAAAAACTCAACTCAGCAAAAATGGAAATACCTATAGTTTTGAATTAATGACCGAACCAACCGGTTTTTGGAAGGTAATCACAAAAGGTTCAATCATAGAAAGAAGTACATTTTCTATAGAAGGTAATGAATTAAAAACCTATGACTATGAATTAATTGACACCATAAGAAAAAAATCAAGAGAGTCAAAGTCAGTATTTAATTGGAATAACTCTATGATCACTGGTTATTATAAAGACAGAGAAATTAATATTGCCTTAGAAAATAACACTTTGAGTCGTATTGTTTTACAGCTGCAAATTATGCATAATCAGGAAAACCATGTTGACTCGACTGATTATCTGATTCTTGATAAAGATACTTTGAAAAAGATCACTGTCTTTCCTCAAGAATTTATTACAGAGACCAGCGTCCCTTTTGGAAAATTCCAAACAATTAAAATTAGCCACCAAAGTGAAAACTCAGAGCGTCTGAATTCTTTATGGCTTGCTCCTGAGCTGAACTTTATACCCATAAAAATATCCCAAAGTGTAAAGGGAAAAGTAAGTTTTGAAGCTAATTTAACCCAACTTAAATATTGATTCAGTTTAAATCTTTTCTAAGATTTCCGTAATGTTGAACGTATGATTTTGCGTACCATGACTTGCGACCTTTATTGACCCCATCATTGAGCCAATTTTACCGCTCTGCTGCCATGACATTTGATTACAGATACCATAAATTAATCCAGCACGATAAGCATCGCCACACCCTGTTGGATCTAAGTCTTTTATAGCCTTTATAGGCTCAATTAAAATTTGTTCATCACCTATAAAAATCTCTGAACCTTTATTGCCTTTAGTGACAATTGCAGCTTTTAAATTCTTCACTATATCTTTGAGTTGTTTACCTGTAATTTCAGAGATAAGGTTAGCCTCATATTCATTTAAAATAATCCAATCTGAGAGGTCTATGATTTTCTCAATTTCATCTTTATTAAACATTGGTAATCCCTGACCTGGGTCATACATAATCGGGATAGACTGTTCATGAAGTTGCTCTGCATGCTCAATAGTACTCAGCTTACCATCAGGAGCAATAATGGCCATTTCAATGTTTTCTGTGTGAGAAATAGGGTTTTTATGTCCTTCATCCATAGCTCCAGGATGAAATGAGGTCAATTGATTATTATTACTATCTGTGGTGATAAAACATTGGGCGGTATACATATTATCTATAATTTTAATAGCATCTTTAGAGATGCCATTTTTCTCTAACCAAGACCCGTAAACATCAAAATCTTGGCCAACCGTGGCAGTGATGATTGGTTCAATGCCAAGTAATTTAAGGTTATAACCTATATTACCTGCACATCCTCCGAATTCTTTTCTTAACCTCGGAACATTAAACGCAACACTTAATATATGAATTTGATCAGGCAGAATATAATCGCCAAACTTGCCATCAAATTCCATTAAATTGTCGTAAGCTAATGATCCACATACCACTACTGACATAGTGTTTCTCCTTTCAAATCAGTTTAATGACATCCTTGTTTCAATTTCATTAATTTCTTTAGATAATTTCCCAGTCAAAACCTCACAACCTTTTTTTGTGACCAAAACATCGTCCTCAATTCTTACCCCAATTCCTCGCCATGGTTTTTGCACCTTGTTGTTCTTTCTTGAAATATAGATACCTGGTTCAATTGTTAGCACCATTCCGGGTACAAACTTTTTAGCTTTCCCAGCATCACTCATATAAGCACCCACATCATGAACATCCATCCCTAACCAGTGACCAATTCCATGCATATAAAAATCTTTATAAGCCTCATTCTTAATTAATGATTTAAGAGAACCAGATAGCAAGCCTAACTTCCTGAGGCCTTTGGTGATGCTATTAATTGCATTATTTTGAATATTCTCAAATGTCTGCCCTGGTCTAACTGATTCAATTGCATTCTTCTGAGTGTCTAAGACAATTGAATAAATGGCTTTTTGTTGTTCACTAAAGGTACCGGAAACAGGAACTGTGCGTGTGATATCTGCAGCATACATTTGATGCTCACACCCAGCATCTGTAAGGAGCAAGTCACCTGATTTCAATACATCCTTATTTTCAATATAGTGAAGAGTGCAAGCATTACTCCCTGAAGCAACAATACTGTCGTAAGCAGGCACAGCACCGTATTCTCCAAATTGATGATTAATGGACGCTTGAATTTGATATTCATAAACCCCATCTTTACATTCATCCATAACTCTATAATGAGCCTCAACACTAATTCGAGCCGATTCTTTCATTAGGCGAATTTCTTCTCTAGATTTAACTAGGCGCATATCATGAATTAGAGGTTCTAAGGAGACTACCTCAGCAGGCACTACCCCGCCTCTTCTTTGATTAGCTCTGACCTGATTAAAAGTATCAAGCACTTTTTTGTCATAATCATTGTGCTGACCTAAGGTGTAAAAGACTTTTTGACGATTAGGAAAAACGTCAGTTAACACTTTGCCAAGATCTCCTATTTTATAGGATTGGTTTGCATCAAAATTCCGTTTAGCGCCAATCAATCCTTCCATATGGCCATCCCATGTTTCTTTTAAGGGATCTTTTGGGCGTAATAAAAGTATGAATTCACCCTCTGGCCTTCCCGGTGCAAGTATCATTAAGGCATCAGGTTCAGAAAACCCTGTAAAATAAAAGAAATCACTATCAGGTCTATAGGGATAATACGTATCCCTACTTCTGTTTTTATAAGGTGCTGTCGGAAGAATAGCTATGCCATCCTTACCAATCAGTCTGCTTAATTTGTTACGCCTTTTTTTGTACTCAAGACTCATTAGCCTGACCTCTTAGATTTTCAAAAAATAATTGCACACTTACGCGTACATATTCAACTAACTCCATTAGAGCTATTTCTTCCTCTTCTTCTTCTAAAATAGAATTAGGATTCAGTGTAGAGATTTGAGAAAAATCTTCAATAATTTCAGATACTTCACCGTTACCAATAGCCTCAATATCAAGATCCAACTCCGCAATGCACATGCCACAACTATCGATAAAACCTTCGCACCATAAAGCTAAAGCAAGCGCTCTGACTTCAATAGGTTCTGATTCATCGGGTAAGAGGGGCTGAAAATCTAACGTATTACTTTTAAACTGATTTTCTTGTTCTTCTATAATTTCAAACAAAGCTGTATTAAATTCTTTCAGCTGTATGGAGACTATCTGGTGATTTGCATTTGAATCTTTACTCATTAGGTCATTAAATTCTTTAATGCCAAAGCACAAACGAGAACAAATGATCCCATGATATTTTGAAACAGTATTGGTGATCGATGCTGAAATTCTTATTTTATCTAAACTCTTATAATCCAAAGTTAAGCCTCTTTTTTTATAGATATTATACTGATTTGACCGATGGGTCATGACAAATTATAGTGTGTATTGTGGCTAAAATATCAGAAAAACAAGTTTTACAATCCATTGAGGCTTTGGGAAATAAAATTAATAGCCTAATTGAAGAAAAAGACCGTCTTTATGTTGAATATCAGTCACTTAAAGAAGATAACGAAGAGCTAGAAAAGGAACTACAACTTCTTCAATCACAAAAAGAACGAGCAAAAATGAAAGCAGAAGATATTCTTCAACGCATTAATGAAATTGAGCCTAGCGCATGAGTGAACCTGTCACCATTGAAGTAATGGGTGAGCAATTCACAATTAAGTGTTCACCAGAACAAAAAGCAAATCTAATTAAAGCTGCAGCTCTTGTGCATGAAACCATGAAAAAAATTGATGAACAAGGAACTGCCTTCGGCTTAAATAGAATTGCGGTTATGGCAGCTCTAAATATTGCTAATGATGCTATAACAGGCAGTGCAGACATGGCCACCAAAATTAGAACTGAATACGATGTCGAATTGGATTTATTGGAAGTGCAAAAAAAGTTGGAAACTATTCATAACCAAGTTGAAAATTCACTTACTTCCAATCAAGATTTAAAGTTACAATAAAGTAGAAGATTGCCTGCGGTGAACGAGTATCATTTAAGAACTCTCGGCCCTTAATTACATACTTTGGGATCAATGTCTGTCTTGGTTTTGTGCACTACCTAATAGGGAAGCCTGCGCCAATACGTCGGAACCCACCTTTTTTGCTTCGGCCTGAGAGCAACAAATGAGATCCGTCATTGTGGGTTATCTTCATCGTCCAATAATGAAAAATCTAAGAACTAGAATTAAACAAAAAAGGGAGCAACTCTCTAGCGAGAATGTGGATCAATTAGGGAGTGCTATTTTTAGCAACCTCTTAGATTCAAAGATTCTTGAAGATAAAAGCCGAATTGCTATTTATTACTCAGTGAACAATGAGGTGGCTACTATGCAAATTATTAAGCATTTATGGACAAAAGATAAAGAATTGTTTCTGCCAATTATCAAGTCAAACCAATTGGTATTTGGATCTTATAAATCTGGAGACAATTTAAGTAACAACAAATTTGACATTCCTGAGCCTACAACTCCAACAGAAGAATTAATAACAGCAGACGTTCTTGATCTAGTGGTTGTACCTTTGGTCGCATTTGACTCTGATTGTAATCGGCTGGGTATGGGTGGAGGTTATTATGACCGAGCACTGGCGTTTAAAAAAACCTCTTCAAAAACAAACTCCCCTCTTCTTATTGGACTTGCTTATGAGTTACAAAAAGTCAATATTCTTGAAATGAACT
>CAUZCF010000069.1:0-5347 GCA_963578425.1 Gammaproteobacteria bacterium
ATAAGTGAGCCAGGCTATCCGGTAAAAGAGTTATCCAATCACTAACTGAAATAAAATGGCCCTGCTCATTTTCCAATATTGTCTCAAGGTAGGAACTTTTACCCTCACTTCTTGCTTCTTGATAATCTTTATGCAACAAATTATAACTGGTCACACTCCATATATTTGTTGGAATCCCCTCTTGCTCTAATTCCTCTTGTGCCTGAATGACTTGTTGCATAATGCTGCCACTGCCAAGCAAGTGTATGGGCTCACCTTGATATTTATCTTCTAAATCTTTTGTAGCTCTTTTAAAACAATACATGCCTTTTAAAATACTGTCTTGAGTAACATCGTTGATGGGTGGGTGGGTATAATTTTCATTGTAAACGGTGATGTAGTAAAAAATATCCTCTTGTTCTTGATACATTCTTCTTATTCCTTCTCGCACAATCACAGCTAATTCATACCCAAAAGCCGGATCATAGGTCATCAGGTTTGGCACCACAGAAGCAAGGACATGAGAATGTCCATCTTGATGTTGAACACCTTCACCATTAAGAGTGGTTCGTCCTGCAGTACCACCAATCAAAAACCCTCTGGTTAATGCATCACCGCATGCCCAGATCATATCGCCAACCCTTTGGAAACCAAAGATAGAATAAAAAATATAAAATGGAATCATTGGAAGCTCAAAATGCGAATAAGCAGTTCCTGCGGCCATGAATGAGGCCATTGCACCGGCTTCACAAATTCCTTCTTGGAGAATCTGACCGTCTTTAGCTTCTTTGTAGGGAGCTATTGTTCCTGCATCAACAGGTTGATATTTTTGGCCCTCAGGAGAATAAATTCCCGTTTGTGAGAACAGCCCGTCCATGCCAAATGTTCTAGCTTCGTCAGGGACAATGGGAACAATATACTTGCCAATATCTTCCTCTCTTAACATTTTTGAAATCATCCTAACCAGAACTAGCGTAGTTGAAATAGATCGATCTATTCCATTAACAAAATCATCAAATAATTCAATATCAGGCGCTTTAAGTTTCTCGCAAGAATTAAATCTAATTGGTTGATAACCTCCGAGCTCCTTTCTTCTAGAGTGCAAATACTGCATTTCTTTAGAGTTAGGATCTGGAACATAAAACTTAGCTAATGTCCTATCCTCATCAGATAATGGAATACCCAGACGTTCAGCAATCTCGATTCTCTCATCATCTGACATGGTCTTCTTTTGATGTGCTATGTTACGTCCTTCCGAACCTTTTCCTAACCCATAACCTTTTAGGGTTTTAACTAAAAGCACAGTTGGTTTTCCCTTAGATTTCATAGCATTATCGAATGCTGCATAAAGTTTCTTATGATCAAACCCACCGCGTTTGATGTCTTTTAGTTCTTCATCACTCAAATTAGACATTATAGACTCAAGCTCCTTATTGCCTTTGATCCAATGTGCTCTTTGAGTTTCACCAGATGAAACTGAATACATTTGATACTCACCATCAACAACTTCATCCATTCTTCGTTGCATCACATCATTATGATCTATAGAAAATAATGAGTCCCATTCAGAACCCCATATAACTTTAATGACATTCCATCCCGAACCTCTGAATACAGCTTCAAGCTCTTGAATAATCTTGCCATTACCCCTAACCGGTCCATCCAATCTTTGAAGATTGCAATTAACCACAAAAATAAGATTATCTAGTTGCTCTCTTGAAGCAATGTTAATGGTCCCAATGGTCTCAGGTTCATCCATCTCTCCATCACCCAAAAAAGCCCAAATTTTCCCCATATCCTTAGACAGTAATCCTCTATTTTTTAAATATTTTGCAAATCTAGCGTAATAAATAGAATTCACCCCATTAAGCCCCATTGATGCAGTAGGACTTGGCCATAATTCTGGACGTCTCCTTGGATGAGGATAAGACGGAAGACCGCCCTCTTCTTGCAACTCTCTTCTAAAATTTCCTAACTCTTCAATTGAAAGTCGACCTTCTAAAAATGCTCTAGAATAGATGCCAGGAGATGCATGTGCCTGAATATTCATCATGTCTCCTTGGTAATCATCTGATCTGGATTTGATGAAATGATTTAAAGCCACTTCTGTCATTGTGGCCGATGAAGCATAGGTAGCAATATGACCTCCCAGACCTTCTCCAGAATCATAAGCTTGTAAAACCATTGCCATGGCGTTCCAACGTAAGATATTTTCAATCTTTTTTTCTAACTCTAAATTACCTGGATAACTAGGCTGTTCAGATAAGGGAATGGTATTTCTATAAGGTGTGTTTAGAGTTGCTTCAGTTAGAGTAATGCCTTGACTTAAAGCAAAGTTTTGTAAAGATCTAAGCAGCTCCTTGACTTGTTTTGGGCCATAACTGTCCTTGACTGCTTCTAAGGACTCAACCCACTCATTAACTTCAATTTTCCATTCGTCCTCAAAGCCTTTGTCTGAAGAATTCTCTATGGATATAATATCAGCAGCTTTTTTGGGGTCACTCATCTTAGTTGGTCCAAATATTTTAATAACAACGATTCACTAAAATTTACAGAGACTACTGTACCATGAGAATTATAATTGTTTTGCAGAAATGAGATAATATAAACCATAGGATAAATATAAATAAAAAGTTACAAATATGCCTGATTATAGATCGAAAACATCAACACACGGGAGAAATATGACCGGCGCCAGAGCATTATGGCGTGCCACGGGAATGAAAGATAACGATTTTGGGAAACCTATAATTGCTATAGCTAATTCTTTTACTCAGTTTGTTCCTGGTCACATTCATCTCAAAGATCTGGGGCAAATGGTGGCTCGAGAAATAGACAAATCTGGGGGAGTAGCAAAAGAATTCAGCACTATAGCTGTTGATGATGGCATTGCTATGGGTCATTCAGGCATGTTATATAGTCTTCCTTCAAGAGAACTCATAGCGGATGCAGTTGAATACATGGTTAATGCGCATTGTGCTGATGCCTTAGTATGTCTTTCAAACTGTGACAAAATAACCCCAGGAATGTTAATGGCCACAATGCGTTTGAACATTCCAACAATCTTTGTTTCAGGCGGGCCAATGGAAGCGGGTAAGGGTTTTGTTAAAGGTAAAGAAACAACATTAGATTTAGTGGATGCTATGGGTTTGGCTGCTGATGACTCGATGTCAGATGAAGATCTTGAGAACGTAGAACGATCTGCTTGCCCAACTTGTGGTTCATGCTCTGGAATGTTTACTGCTAATTCCATGAATTGTCTTGTTGAAGCCCTAGGCTTCGGACTCCCAGGTAATGGGAGTGTTTTAGCAACACATGTTGATAGAAAAGACTTATTTCTAAAAGCTGGGCAGCTTATTGTTGAAATCACCAAAGCATATTATGAAGAAGACAATGAACAAGTGCTTCCAAGAAATATTGCTAATAAAGAAGCATTTGAAAATGCAATGACCTTAGATATAGCCATGGGTGGATCAACCAACACTGTCCTACATATTTTGGCTGCGGCTATAGAAGGAGACATCAATTTTACAATTAATGACATCGATCGGTTATCAAGACGAGTCCCAAATTTATGTAAAGTCGCTCCAAGCAGTCAATTTCATCTAGAAGATGTGCATCGTGCTGGAGGCGTAATGGCAATTTTAGGTGAACTAGAAAAATCAAAATTACTAAATACTGAAACAAAAACTGTCCATTCTGGTTCATTAGAAAAAGCCATTGAGCAATGGGATATTAATCGTAATCCCAGTGATAAAATTAAAAAGTTCTACTCGGCTGCACCAGGTATGATTCCAACAATTGAACCCTTTTCACAAAATAAACGCTATGAAAAATTGGATCTTAATCGTGAAACAGGGTGTATTAGAAATACAGATAATGCATACAGCACTGATGGGGGATTAGCTGTACTTAAAGGCAATATTGCTGAAGAAGGATGCATAGTAAAAACTGCAGGTGTGCATGAAAGTAATCTTATCTTTAGTGGAACTGCAAGAATATTTGAAAGTCAAGATGAAGCAGTTGAGGCCATTCTAAATAATGCCATAGAACCTAGTGATGTTGTGCTTATTCGTTATGAGGGCCCTAAAGGAGGACCTGGTATGCAAGAAATGCTTTACCCAACCAGTTATCTAAAATCAAAAGGCTTAGGGAAAAAATGTGCTCTTATCACTGATGGAAGATTCTCAGGAGCCACTTCAGGTTTATCTATTGGTCACATATCTCCTGAAGCTGCATCTGGAGGGAATATTGCTTTGGTAGAAGACGGCGACATAATAAATATAGACATCCCTAAAAGAACTATAAATGTTGATTTATTACCTGAAGAAATTGAACAAAGAAGGGTACTGATGAAGAGTAGAGGTTCTAAGGCATGGAAACCCAGAGCTAGGAATAGGGTTGTCAGCCAAGCATTGCAAGCCTATGCATTGATGGCTACTTCTGCCTCTGATGGAGCTGTTAGAGTTGTTCCTGAGGAAAAAAAACATGATTGAAGAAATTAGAAAAATTGGAATTTTAGGTGGAACTGGAGCCTTAGGTTCAGCTTTAACAAAAAAGTGGGCTATAGCTGGATATGAAATATTAATTGGGTCTAGAGACCCTGTAAAAGCTCAAAAAATAGCAACACAAGTTAACTCAGAACTCAATGTAAATAATATCCAAGGATTGGATTCGAAAGCAGCAGCAAGAGAATCTGATATTTCTGTTTTAACTGTGCCCTATTCAAGTCATGCTGATACTCTTAATTTAGTTAAGGAAGATCTTAAAGGCAAAATCTTGATTGATACAACTGTGCCACTAAAAAAAATGGTTACAAAAGTTCAATTACCAGCAATTGGCTCAGCAGCAATGGAAGCACAAATAATTCTTGGCACTAAGGTTGAAGTTGTTGCAGCTCTTCAAAATATTGGCTCACACCTGGTTAGCTCAGAGGATACTATTTCAGCAGAAGTTTTAGTCACTGGAAATAATAAAGGATCTGCTGAAACAGTTATGTCTTTACTGAGTTGTCTTGGTCTCAAATGTTGGTATGCAGGTGGTCTAGAAAATTCAGCAGCTGCTGAAGCTCTAACATCTGTTCTTATTGTGATCAATAAAAACTATAAATTAAAATCGTCGGGTATCAAGATTACCTCGCATTAGCCTGACGCGTAATAATTTCATGAGCTTTAAATTGGCTATCAGCAAACTTGAAGTGTCAGCACTAAATCATGTGCCTTCAATTAAAGAGAATGATGATATTGCAGAAATTATTCTTAAATCTATGAACAAAGATTCTCTTGAATTAGAAGACAATGACATAGTTGTTATAGCTCAGAAAATAATCTCCAAAGCTGAAGGCTGTTTGGTTGACTTAGAAAGCATT